>NZ_JBKVCZ010000024.1:0-65018 GCF_046966825.1 Hungatella sp.
TCAAAATGGTTCCGGGTGCATCGCACCAGGAACCATTTTGTCTACAGTCTGAGCTTATCATTAAGATAAGCTTTTCCCTAGGCATATTATGGTTTGCATATACCACAAGGCTCATATCCTTGTGTTATCAATTCCTCCCGTTTTCCTGTAAATATTTCCTTATTAGAATCTTTAATTTTTGCAACACTTGAACAATCTTCTTTATGGAATTTAATTGAATTGGTATTAAGTATATAGGTCATATCCGATTCATCAGTCTGTATGCCTGTTTCAGTTTGATTCATACTATTTTCAGCCAATGAACTATTACCCGTAGCGTAATCAATCGTGATTCCGGGCTGCACGTTATATACAAAAACATTATACAGAATTCCCTCACCATCATCTTCTACCGATTTTGCTTCCATCAATACGCCGGATGCAACCAAATTATTCCCTTCATATATAGGCGTTACACGATAAAGCACATGGTTATCCGTTTCTTTGATATAGTCAGCTACCATGTTCTCAAATGGTAACATTCCATCAACATTCATATATCTCGTACCAGTAATCAAATTTTTCTCATTTGCATTTTCTGCAGTTAACTGATATCCAATTAAGTGGCATCTATTATACAGATATTTACCGTCTACATTATCATATTTTACAGTATGCCAACCCGTTGGTTTGACCTGCCCAATATTGCCTCTTTTTTCTGTTGGCATTAAGTCTGTACCAATATTAGCATATGCAACACCGCATCTTCCAAGATTATCTAAATCACTATATAATTCAAATGACTGAGACGTATCCTCTTCACCAGTGAAAAATGGAATATTGCTATTGATTGATACATATGCTGACCCATTATGTTCCGGGATATCTATATTGCTTTTATTTTGTAGTAGGTTTAAATCTGAAACTGATTCTTTTGTGGTTGTAGTAACAGATTCACTAATAACCGAGTTTGAGATTGCTGCGTTGTTCTCCTGCGAGCATCCGGTTATTAATAGTAGTGTTAATATAACCGGTAAAAACAAATGTTTTAATTTTTTCATCTGACGTAATCCTCCCATGTAATTCTTTCATGCGAACTTCCTATAAATTCTTCTTTATTTACTAAATTCCACTCACCCATATCAATCTTAAAATAAAAATCAGCTGGATAAATTCTATTCCATCGGATTAAAATCAACTCATCAATATAATCAATATATGGTTCAATATCAATATCTTCCACGAAACAGTAATCTTCACTTTCTGCTTTTTGAAGAAATTTTTCATCTACAGTAATATTTCCACAGTCTTCTTCCTCAAATTGTTTCATGGAATAGTTATTCATCCATATTTTTTTACCTTTTGATTTTTTTAGTATGACCTTTCGTAATTCTTTATCCTTACTCTGACGCCTATGGTTAAACATCATTCCATTTTTGTCATCCACACATATTATAACAATCATATAAATTGGCTCCTTTCTTATATGCGCAACATATATCCAGTAATGATTGTATACTTAGACTGTTATCAGGTGATATATTATTATCTAATGTTTCGTAATCATAATTACAACAACTGTATATATATCCATTACAGGATATATATACCTGCTTTATTATATCATTATCTATACCGAAATCAAATAGTTCTTCACCACTTATGCCGCATAGATACTCACCAGATGTATCCAATCCATATAGTAAAACATTTCCAGACTCAATTAAATAGTAATTATCTTCTAAATATGATATCTCTTTTGAGTCATCATAAAAAGATAATTGTCTAAATTTATTATATACATCCGTATTCAACCTCCTATGGAATTCATCTACAGAACAAGCCAGTCTAAAATGGTGTTTCTTCAAATATTCATGGATATCTTGCGACTCTGTTACCATCATACAATATATAAGCCAGTCATTCATCGCACGGACTAATTCATCCTGGTTCACAGTTCCATTTGTTGCAAGATAAATACTATTAACTTTGATACGATTTAACTTACAATATTCAAGGACTCCATCCATATATGTTATATTTAGTCCTGGTTCTCCTCCAGTAAATATCAATTCATTTACTTCAGTTATTTTATAAAAGATATTTGGAAATAGATGCATATCGGCTTCTTTTTCTTCACTTGGACCACGTAGGCAATGCTTGCATACCAGATTGCACTTTCTAGTGGTCTCTAGAATCAATGTATTAATTATCACTCTTTTCTCCCTTCTATTCTTTTATTATAATATGCTTTTATTTCCAAATTCATAAGTTTATCATAGTAATCTTACATATTTTCCATTTCCTTCCTTATACAATATAGAACAAAATCATTACAATTTCTATACCCATGGGATTTATAATACTTACTTATTTTCTTTTTTTCCTCATGTGTTGTTGAAATAACCATCTTCGTATTCTTTTTTTGAGTTTCACATTCCCAAAATTTTTCTATTCCAAGCTGACAGGCTATGGCATCTAAATGTTCTACTTTTATTCCTAATTGTTTCGCTATATAGATCTTTGATTGGGATTTATATGTATTTTTAATCTCTTTCATTTTTTTATATATGTTCAGTTCTAATTCAACTGAAGAAAATGTGATTTCTGGTGATTGATTAATTAAAGCTGCAATCATTGCGTATCTTTCTGGTGATTTTATATTCCAACGCCTGAACTGAAAAAAAAGTGCATGGTTTATATTTGTAGATACGAAGTATTTCTCAATCATTTCGTTTCCAAATAAGTCACATAAAGCATGAGCAATTTTATTGACATTCACATAATATAGTCCATCTCTGAAAATACTATAACCTTCATTAATTAATCCATTATAAAGGTTATTATATGAAAAGTCAGGACTTACTTCTAATGGTAGATGTAAATATTGTAATGAGGTATCTGTTAAAAACCGCTCATATGATAGAATATTATAATCTATTACTTCATCACAGACATCTGGAAGAATATAATAATAATTTCGTTTTCTTTTATCTCCTATCTCATATTTTGTCAAACGACATCCATGTTTCTTACAGTAATATGCTAATGGAAGTTGATGACTTAGGTGCCAATATTGTTCGCCATATTTTTCTAAATCTTCTGACCTACATAATGGGCAGCTCTTTAATACTGGCCTTATTTGTTCTTGCCTACAAAGCCTTTGTGGAGCAATTGCTTTTCCAAGTTCAAAATTTTTCAAAAACTCTTGTTTTAGTTCAAGTGAATAAAACCTATATGCGTATTTAAACATGGTATTATTTAGTATAATATCTTTAATATCAAGAAATCCGTTTGGTAATTGGTTTATAATAATAGATATTGAGCTTGTTGGAAGTAAACTTGCCAGACTCTTTTCTTTTATATTTAATTCTTTCGTCGTTTTATGTGATGACGGATTTCCACTTCGTACATGATACCTGCATAAAATACTATACCATAGTTCATCTGGATATGGTGTTGGAAAAAAACTTAGCATATCTACTTCCTCCATTAATATTTTTCAACTAAATTTTCTAGTTCTAAATTCGTAATCAGAGTTTTTGAATCAGCTGCCCTTTTAAACATGGATATTAAATCTTCTGATTCCCTTGCGGTAATGGGTCTTCCTCTTTTTTGGGATTTTAAATGTAAATCTTCGTCTTCTGAATCATCCATGTCACTGCCAACACAAAAGTCTGAAATTGATGTTCCTCCGGAATATGGCTTATTTACGTTAATTTGTAACATTCCAATAGTTTTCTTAATTGTGGTGATATCTATTTTTTCTTTTCCTGACATAATAGCCTGAGATTGAGATTCTAAAAAAATCAATAATATATAGGACGGAATCCCACCAGAGTAATCATAAATTAAATTCATGATATTTTCTTTCATTTCAGCCTTTTTTAATGTCCATTGATATTTCCATATTGATTCTAGAAATTTCATATATGTTTTATCTGGCTTCAATGGAAGCAGACGGAATCCACGTGTTCTTCTTTTTAAATGTTCTTGTGAGCAAAATATTTCTTCTGCTAATAGGGTTCCAACGAAACAGATGCTTACACATGCTTCGTTTGTTAGTTCGACCAAAAATCTTATGAGAGGTTTTAGTTGATTATTTTTACTTGCTGTTACAACTGCATTTTGTATTTCGTCTATCACGATTATTCCTATTTTGTGATTAAGACAGGCTATCTTTACCTTTATAGCTAATGTACTGGCAGACCTTGATCTTGGATTATGAGCTATTTCATCAAAATAGTTCGATCCAATTGTTTTATCTATTTCTGACATGATGCTCATAGCAAGGGTTTTAACAGAACAATCACTCGGACACTCCACGCATAGATATACAATCTGTTTTACATACATTGCTTCTCCGTTATATTTACTGTGTATTATAACTTGCGGCATCAGACTTAGGCTTCTTCTAACAGTTGATGATTTTCCTATCCCGGGCGTTCCTAATATGGATCCACTAAAGGACTGTGTGGAATACTCCAGTTTAGACACATTATCTTGTATCATGCTTTTATATAAATGATTGATTTGCTGTATTGTTTCTATTGTATTTTTTGAAGAGTAATTATCCTTAATTGCCCGATATAATAAATCATAGATATAATACATATAATCCATTGGATAAAATATATTGTTAATTTCAGAAAGGAAACTTCTTCGCTCTTCTGGAGATTTTATATATATATCCATTGGAATGCTTGGAAAAGAAGCTATCTCCTTCATAAAATCATCATAGCTCAATATTTCTGGTAATGCTTCAATGTATGGGTTCTTAATAGTTGACACACCATTGGTATAGATTGCACCTACAACTTTTTCATTTTGGTATTTCATGATAATTTGTTCCTTTCCGATTTTCTGTTATCGTTGATTGTTTTTCCATCTGGCCTTCCTTTTTCTTCGAATGTAGTATTAGACACTATTTCATTTATATTCTTAATCAAATCCACCCGTGATTTTGTCTGTTCAACCCTTGAATTCTTTTTTACTTCTTTTAATCGCTTTTTGAATAATTCGTATTCATCCGAATTCATTGTTGATAAATGAGAATAATCTTCTGATATTGAAAACTTAATATACTTTCCATCATTTAATAAATATACCGATTTTATATTATTTGTATCATATGCAATTGTGATATTTTTCGTATTTCTGATTCCAGCCATGAGTTTTGATATATTTTCATTTTTATATAGAAGTCCATTAAACAATATGCCTTTTCTGCTAACTGAAGCTTTTTTACGTTCCAAGCTCATATAATAAATTTCTATATCATCAATAGGAATCAAAGCCGATAGATTGCAGTTTGCATACCAATTCCAAATGTTGCATGGAATTGGAACTATACCAAATTCTAACATATCAAATGTTGGAACATATGATTCTAAAATTCGTTTACTGTTTATATATATGACTGTTTCTATTACTATTTTTGTAAACTCATCTAAGTTTAAAGTTGCTTGTGTCCTATAATCTATTGCCCATCTTTCTTGTGCATCCTTCTCTATAACACCCTTTCCTCTTAAAGTAGGTTTAAATCTTTCTTGTATAATATCAAATGTTTTTTCAACAAGACTTTTTTCATCAGGACGATAAGGTGGTAATATTTCAATCTCCATGCCATGGATTCTACATAGTTCTTCCGATACTCCAAAAACAAATTCAGAACCTTGATCAATAATGATTCCACCTGGTAAATCCCTTGATGGCCACTGTTCTTCATTTATTTCAATTCCATATCGTTTGCAATATTCAACCTTATCTTCAGCAGCATTAGCAAGACATAGCATTACTGCTTTCTGATCCGACTCCAGTCCCACATAGATTCCTGCAATCAATTGGCTAACTGTGTCAACAGCTAGGTAAATATTAGGTCTTCCTATAATTAATTTTCTGCTGAATCTTGAAACTAAATATATATCGGCTTCTGTTGCATCCATTTGATAATAACCAATCTTATCTTTCCAATTCATGGCACTTCCAAAAACCGGACGGTTATCCCTTTTATATGAAGAGAGTCCATTTCTTGAGATATCTTTTTTAGATTTTCTATGGAAATAGTTATCATAATAAAAGTGTCTAAAACTGTGCCATGAAGGAATATCTGTCAATAAATGTCCATCTGCATCTGTATATTTGGCCAGCAGCAGCATATCATATGTAGTCTGTAATGATATTTTCTTTGCTGAATAATAGAAATTCCTGATAGCCCATTCAAAATTCTTATATGTTCCTTCGTTTTTTGATTCACTTTTAGGTGGTTTGGGCTTTATTAACATACCAGTAGACAAATATTGATAATATAGCCGCAGAATCCTCCTTTCCGTTGTTCCGTATTGAACCGCAATATTTTTTGCCAGCCTTATCCGCTTTTTTTTACACTTTATACACTGTATGTCATCTAATAGAGGCTGAATCATGTTCTTTCTTTGTTTTTCAGCCTCAGACAATTCCCTATCTTTATTTTCTATGTATTTATCTGGAGCTTTTACTTTTTGATATTTTTTTAGAAGGTCATCTGAAACGTAGGTCGGTGATGCTGAATTATCATATGAAATAATCCATTCGCCATCGGCATCTTTTAAAACTGTATGAAATAATTCATCTGCTATTATATAAAACATGTTAATTCTCCTCAGGTATGGCTATTTTCCAGTTAGTTATGCCCATTATTTTCCAATATCTTCTTGAAAGTTCCATACGCTCTATTGTTGATAATTTGTATAAGTTTTGAGAATCAACTATTTCGCGTACACCAATTGAATCATCAACATAACGTATAACGAAATCAGTCACCCATAATGTACTTAAATAATCTTTTCTTATATAAATCGGATTAATATTATCATACAGTGATTGATCCCAGAGCTTTAGTGTTTCATAACCCGCCACATGGTCTAATGTTTCTAAATGCTCTGCAAATCTTTTTGATATTCTTGAATGAACAGAAATAATACAATTGTTCTTTTTACTTAAGAATTTTATAGTTCTCCCTTTTACATTTGATTTTTCCATTTTTAAACTTCTCCTTTTTATTAAATGTCTATTTTTTCAAATTAAATAAGGTGCCAAAATATTTAATTTGAGTTTTTCAACAAAATCAGTGCATTTTTTTTTGAATTAAATGCTTATTTAATTCGAGATTTTTAACATGATTAGGGTATTTAATTCGAATTTTAGGCCTTTTCAGGCGTTTTATGCTCTAAAACTCGAATTAAATCAAATTTTTTTTGCTTAAATTCTCGAATTAATTCTATTTATTTAAAAAGTCTATGTGAATGTCCGAGACAAAATGGTATGTTTATCCGAACAAAAACAATCCTATTTAAATAGGGTCTTGTGAACACGAATCTTATCATGAAGAACAATAGTATTCAGTCTTTCTTCCATATTTAGTAACAGAAAAGGCTTAGTTAATACGGCCAATCTGTCAATAAGCAAATTCCATCATGTGGTTTAGAAGCCCAGAATTCGTTTTTGGGCTTTTCTTCTTTTCCCTTCTTATAAACTTTCGCCGTTTTGGGAATTGGCTCTATATCAGTAAATTGTGCTAGGATAGTATTACGCTTGATTATGTAGTTTCCATTGTTGTATTCAGCTTCATATCCAAGAATACGATTCGTAATCCTCATTTCTATATCCACCTTTATTATTCGTCTATACTAAATCACGGCAACTTCCTATTTCTATGGCATCATAATCTTCTTCATTTGACTCTGTAGCCAGTTTTAGTTTCTTTTTTATAATCTCTACCCTCTTAATCTTCCAAGCTGAATACAGCCATTCTGGTGCGTCTGTGACTATGTTGTTATGATATAGATTACATTGTTGCTACATCCAGTCCAATCCATACGCGGATAGCATCACATAAATCATAGAATTCTTTTAAATGACTATTTAAGATAGCTTCCTCATCATTGTAAATCAGACCAGGATCTTCTATATCCGGGCATGACATCTGGATATCTTCTATTAATGCATCAATATCATATTTCCATTTATCTATATCCTGTTGGACCATTTTATTTAACAGTAATTTTAAACAGACTTCCATTTGGTTGTATACAGACACAATTGTTTCAATCGTATTTTCCTTATCAATCAGGCTTCTTAGCTTCTGTCCTTCGTCTTCAAGCTTATATTTCCATCTAATCATAATTTCTCCTTTATTCGTTCTTATGTATTCCAAGATTATTTATTATAGGAAACATTGACATGTTCAAAGACATATTTCCACCATATTTCAGGTTGTTTTTGGCTATTATAGTCATCCCGTAACTGTTGTAATTCTTCTGGTGTCAAACATTCCTGTAGATAAACACTACATTTTTTTATTTCATTTTCATTCTCCATATTTTCTGCGCCAAATATGTTTCCACTAAATCTTGCCATTGTTTTGTCTCCTATTTTAAGTCTGTCATCTATAAAGCAAAGGCTTTAGAATAAAATATCTTCAAGATAGTCCATTTCCAATCCCAGCTGTTCCAATACAATGTTTTCAGCTTCATCAGCATCATAATTACATTCTTCCAGCATGTTTTTTACTTCATCCAGACGTGACTCTGCTTCTTTTTCTGTATTCCCATCACGTTTCATTAGGATTTCGATGATTCGATTCATCATTATCCTCCTTGCTTTCCAACTATGTTAACCTAGTCGTTTATATCTTCTTCCGTTTCTTCTTCAATCATCTTTTTATATTTTTCATAATTTTCCTCAGTTACTTTGATAATAAAGAAACTCTTATCAAAATGTCCTGTATCGCAAGATTTAGGAGTATATAGATATACACCCTTTTCTATTTTTTTAATCTTTGGTGTTTTTCTGCAGTCCGAAAGAGCATCTCCAATATCGTGAACAATTTCTGTTTTTGAATGGAAACAGCATTTTTCACTATCAAAAACAGAAAACCATACCTCACTCATCCCTATTCCTATCCAATTTCCTATTTTCAATTCCTGTTTCATATTCATTTCCTTTGCTTTGGATTTTCAAAAACAAAAAGACCATAGGAACTTAATCCTACAGTCTTCTCTCTGCTTCTTTTTGTCCATTTTATACCGCACATTTGGGCTGTTTTATCTCGGACATTCACATCTTCTGTGAATGTCCGAGACAAAATGGTATGTTTATCCGAACAAAAACAATCCTATTTAAATAGGGTCTTGTGAACACGAATCTTATCATGAAGAACAATAGTATTCAGTCTTTCTTCCATATTTAGTAACAGAAAAGGCTTAGTTAATACGGCCAATCTGTCAATAAGCAAATTCCATCATGTGGTTTAGAAGCCCAGAATTCGTTTTTGGGCTTTTCTTCTTTTCCCTTCTTATAAACTTTCGCCGTTTTGGGAATTGGCTCTATATCAGTGAATTTTTCTATTATAGTGTTCCGCTTGATTATGTAGTTTCCATTCTTGTATTCTGCTTCATAACCAAGGTTACGATCTGTTATTCTCATTTTTTTTCTTTCCATTTTTTTATTTCTAGCATAATATTGGTATCAAATGAATCAGAGAGGACAATACATATGTTAAGAATAATGATTATTGGTCTTGTATTAAGTTTACTCGTAGTTTGCTTTGGTTTCTTTAGATTAGCTAAGGCTATGAAAAATGAAGATGCTGACCTCAAAGCAAGGACAGTGCCCATTATAACTATTTCCCGGGCCTGTGCTATCGTTTGTTTCCTTGGTATTGTAATTCTATCAATCATAAAGCTGTTCCTATAATACAGCCCTTGAAAAAAGGCAAACTATAATAATGTAGACAATCCGGACACTTGAACCAGTAGAGGTGCCACTCTGCTGGTTTTTTTAATTCTATTCATTTAAAACGTTTCTTATTTACTCTGCATCCAGTTATATTTACATTTTCGATTGCTTCTACCCTTATCTGGTTTTGAACTGAATATGGCCATTCAGGTGCGTTTGGTGCCTATTATTATAGAGGTTACTGTAATACTTGTATCTGTTTTCTTAAACAAAAAACACCTCCTACTCTATTTCATTTGTCTTTTTGACAACTGAATAAAATAGAAGATGTTTTTCACTGTAATATTATTGGTGATTTATAATATTCTCGTACTTTTTTAATTAACTCTGTATTATAACAGCCCGTAGTTTTTGCTATTTCCTTAATTAACTCATCATCAAAAGTCCCTCTCTCAACATATTTTTTTCGCTGAGACCATGATGGGTGGCTACCAAGTTTTCTGTTTTTTTCATTTTTGTTTAATTTTGAACTGTTTATAATAGATTCGTTAATTTCCGATTTATAATTTATTGAATCCAACAGTTTTTGTTTGCATCCATTTACCATTTTTTCTGCCGCACCAAAATCTGCATGAACTTCATTTACCCAACTGATAAATATCCTATCAGGTCCTTCTTTTGATAACATAGAAAAATCTCCATCTTTATGGGTTAATTCATGCCCTATTGTGATCAAAAAAGCATTTCGTGTTTCTGAACTGTCAAATAATATTAATTGAACTGCCCATCTGGGACTGATAGTAATGATTTTTGGAATGATGGAACCTGCATTTAGTATTCCATTTAATGCACTTTGAAAACACGAAAATACTATAATATATCCGTTGGAATTTATTGATTTTCTATAATTGTTAAGTCTTTTCCCAATACCCTTTGGTTTATCCATTTTCCATTGTATCGCTTTATAATACACATAAATTCTTACTGGAATACTTATCATTTTCCCTAATCCTTTTTTATTTAGAGAATAACATAAGTAAATAATGATTGCAATTCACATTATAATAATAAATAAAATATTAAGCTTATTATTGAGGTTGCTATAAACAAAATTATATTTCTCCATGGAAATTCAGAAGGTGCTTCTGCTTCCAGAATTCCGTAATACCAACCTAATTCAAGAAATATACAAATAAGTGCATAAACCAATGGGACAACAGATATCCAAAATAAAATTTTAATCAACATAATCATTACCTTTTTATTTTTAGTATGAGAGATTCCTTACTCTTCTATTTTATTCAGTTGTCAATGTACAAACCTAACATAAGTTTTAATAGTTAAAATAGGATGTCTTCGATATAATCCATTTCCAAGCCTAACTGTTCCATCATGATTTTTTCAGTTTCATCTGCATCATAATTACATTCTACCAACATATCTTTCACTTCTTCCAAACGTGCTTTTGCTTCCTTTTCTGTATTTCCATCACGTTTCATTAAGATTTCGATGATTCGATTCATCTTTATCCTCCTTGCTTTCCAACTATGTTAACCTAGTCGTTTATATCTTCTTCCGTTTCTTCTTCAATCATCTTTTTATATTTTTCATAATTTTCCTCAGTTACTTTGATAATAAAGAAACTCTTATCAAAATGTCCTGTATCGCAAGATTTAGGAGTATATAGATATACACCCTTTTCTATTTTTTTAATCTTTGGTGTTTTTCTGCAGTCCGAAAGAGCATCTCCAATATCGTGAACAATTTCTGTTTTTGAATGGAAACAGCATTTTTCACTATCAAAAACAGAAAACCATACCTCACTCATCCCTATTCCTATCCAATTTCCTATTTTCAATTCCTGTTTCATATTCATTTCCTTTGCTTTGGATTTCAAAAACAAAAAGACCATAGGAACTTAATCCTACAGTCTTCTCTCTACTTCTTTTTGTCCATTTTATACCGCACATTTGGGCTGTTTTATCCCGGACATTCACATCTTCAAAGTTCATTGCCTATTTCATCTTCGGCTTAAAAATCACCGACCCCAGATACCCAAAGATCAGCGCTCCAGAGATCCCCACCGCACTGGCGGTGAAGCCGCCTTCAAAGATTCCCAGAAGTCCGTCCTCTCCCATGCTCTTCCACACGCCCTTCCAGAGCGTGTTTCCGAAGCCAAGCAGTGGTACTGTGGCTCCGGCGCCTGCCCAGTCCGCAAACGGCTGATAGAGGCCCAGAGCGCCAAGAATTGTTCCGCTCACCACCAGCAGCACCATGATCCGGCCCGGCATCAGCTTTGTGTTGTCCATCAGTATCTGAACCAGGGCGCAGATTACACCGCCTACAAGAAATGCTTTTACAAATTCCATCGTTATCTCCTTTCTGCCGAAGGCAGCACCAGTCTTACCCGATATGCTCCAGCATAACTGCATGTGCAATACCCGGAATCGGCTGTCCCTCGTTAAAGCTGACCGTGGAAAGCAGCGCTCCCGTCGGCACAAACAGCACCCGCTTCCATGTTCCATCTTTAATCTTTGGAAGAATGTAGGAACACAGTGTGGCCGCCGAACAGCCGCATCCGCTTCCGCCCGCATGGGTGTCCTGGGTCTCCTGATCGTAAATCTCGATTCCGCAGTCCGTATGGATTTCCTCCAGCAAGTGGTCCTTATTCTTCATAAAATCGAGGAGAATGGTGCGTCCGATTTCTCCTAAATCCCCTGTGATGATCTTGTCATAGTACGATTCATCCACGCCAAAATCTTCAAAGTTCTGTTCAATGGTATGGAACGCCGCCGGCGCCATCGCGGCTCCCATATTCATGGAATCCTTGCTTCCCATGTCCACCATACGGCCTGTTGTGATGCCTGTAATGGCCGCTATTCCCTCACTTTTATGCTTCGATACCACAACGGCTCCGCAGCCTGTCACCGTCCATGTAGCTGAAAATGGCCGCTGGTTCCCGTAGGCCAGAGGAAAACGGAACTGCTTTTCCGCGGTTGCAAAGTGGCTGGAGGCCATTGCGATGATTTTGTCCGCGTATCCGGCGGCTACGGTCATTGCGCCCAGGTTCAGGGCCTCGCCCATGGTGGAACACGCTCCGTAAAGTCCGAACAGTGGAATTTCCAAATCCACCGTTCCGAAGGAGGTGGCAATCAACTGTCCCAGCAAATCTCCGGCAAACAGATACCGGATATCCTTTTTCCGAATATCTCCCTTTTCAATGGCCAGATCTGCCGTCTGTTTCTGCAGCGCGCTCTCCGCCTGCTCCCAGGTGTCCGCACCAAACATGTCGTCCTGCTCCACCACATCGAACAGCTTTCCCAGAGGACCTTCTCCCTCCTTCTTTCCTACGATGGAGGCCATGCTTTCTATGACCGGAGGTTCCTCAAATTTGATACTCGCTTTTCCTATCTGCATTCTGTCATTCACTCCATTTCTCTGTAAACCGTATTTTTCAAAAAAGAATACTGCCTGCCGGACTCCTGCACCGGAGCGCAGCCGCTTAAACGGCCATATTTCCTCAGCGCGGCAGTACGCTGTTTCTCTCTTCCCTGCTACTTTCTCCATTTTCCTTTTTTTCTATTCATCCGCCGCAAATCATTCACCATAAACCAGTCATAACAAGCCGACTGCCGCAGCCCTTACGCCGCAAATCAATCCCCTCACTTCACACGCCCCAAAAAGAAAATGCCCCGGCGGGACCGCCGGGACAGAGACTGCTGATAACGAAGCCGCTAACGCTTACAAGACTAAAATATGCCCACCCACCGGCCGATCCAATAGAGGATGCCGAGAACCCAGCTGCTCAGGATTCCGTACAAGATAACAGGTCCTGCAATGGTAAATATCTTGCAGCCGATACCGAATACCTGGCCTTCCGCCTTGAATTCCACGGCAGGCGCCACCACTGAGTTGGCAAAGCCCGTGATCGGAACGAGGGCTCCTGCGCCGCCGAATTTCACGATCTTTGGGTAAATGTTAAGCCCTGTTAAAATAACGCTTCCCGCAATTAAGACCAGGAGCGTCCAGGAGGCTGCGGTATCCTTGTCCATCCCGCTGTTCATGAACCAGGTGCTCACCAACTGTCCAATGGTGCAGATAGCGCCTCCCACAAGGAAAGCCTTCACGATACTCAGCCATTTGTTGTGGACTGGTGTGACCTCTTTTACATAGGCATCGTATGCCTGTTTGTTAATCTCCATATTTTACCTCCGATTCCTGTTTTTTACTGTCCGAAATTGCCCGTGAAATATACGAGTGAACCAATGAGCTTGCCAAGACCGATGGCCAGGATCACGTACTGAAGTCCCACGGCCAGATGAATTCTCCTGCTGATAACCGGCAGGGCCTTTAAAGTCTCCGCCAGAGACATGACGAGACAGCCGACAAAGATTCCGACCGCCAGCCCGTAGATCCCCAGGAACACATTCCCGCCCATGTGGATCGGGATTTCATAGATATCGGATACGTTTCCCAGTATACCGCCTATGATAATGACCGTCTCATACAGAAAAATGTGTTTATTTGTATGGGTCTTTCCAATCAGCCGCGGGAAAACGCCGATGATTGCCAGAAATGCGAAAACGCCGGCTGCTATGACGCCGCCGGCGCTAAGCCCCAGAAACACAAGAAATAACTGCTTAAGAAACATCAATGTCCTGCTCCTTTCTGCCGTCATTCTGAATCAGGGTCTTGCTGACATTGTCCTCGTAAAGGCGCATTTCCACCTCCAGCGGCGTCGGATCCGTATTGATTTTGAACTTCGCAAAATGATTGAAGAATCCTACGATTCCCAGCGCCAGTCCTACGGAATAGCTCACCTCCAGGATTGTGAATCCGGTGGATTCCTTTCCCATGATGATCCGGTAAATCTCGCTGAAGACATCCGTCACACTGACATCGTTATTAAAGGTCATGATGGCAAAGGACGCGCCGCAAAAACAGATAATACAGACAAATATGGTCTTGATCCATTCCCAGGCCCAATTCGGGGACTTCGGCCGGTGGTAATCGATGATAAAATCCACTTCACCAACATTGTTGACGGTGATCGTCGGATCCATCTCCGTGATCTTTTTAATCACATCCAGCGTGCTCTCCACGTAACGTTTATCTCTGTCCAAATGAATCGTTTTAATGCGCAGGGCGCTGCACTTGTTTGTTACGGCGGAATCATCGCTGTAGACCGTCGCCACATCCTTTAACTGAATCTCCTTATGATGGACCTCAGTAATCTGGCTGATGTTTAGATAGACAGTCTTGCTCATATTCTCATCTGCCCCGCTTTCCGGATGAGTTCTACCAGCGTTCCATCCATTTCGCCGCCGTCCGGCACCGCGGCGATTAAGTACCATACAATGGCGGCCACAGCGATCAGGCATACGACAAGGAGTGCAATTCCCAGCTTATGTTTCATGGATTCCATACGTGCTCACATCCTTTTCTTTCACTTTTCAAGAGTAGTATGAGCCGTATGAAGTATTTTATTCTATATTTTTTCGCGCATCTGCTTTAAAATCTTTTTTTCAAGACGGGAAACCTGGACCTGTGAGATACCGAGACGCGTTGCAATCTGGCTCTGGGTTTCATTATAATAATACCTCCTGACAATGATTTCCCGGTCCTTATCGGAAAGCTCTGTCAGCAGCTCCCGCAGCACCATACGGTTTAACAGCTCCTCCTGGGCAGAGTTTTCCTCCTCGATCTTGTCGATGAGAAGAATGCTGTTTTCATCATTTTTATTGACTGTCCGGTAGAGCGATTCCACCTCCGCTCCGGCCTCTATGGACGCCGCCACTTCCTCCTTGCTGGCCCCGATCTCTCCGGCGATCTCCTCGATGGTCGGTTCCCGTCCAAGGGTAAAGTTTAAGGCCTCTCTGACACATTTTACACGGGTGCCCATCTCCTTGATGGAGCGGCTGACCTTTATCATGCCGTCGTCTCTTAAAAAGCGCTTGATCTCTCCTGTTATCATGGGGACCGCATAGGTGGAGAATTTAACCTCGAAAGACATGTCGAACTTGTCGATAGCCTTCATGAGGCCGATGCTTCCTATCTGAAATAAATCCTCCGGATCATATCCCCGTCCTGTAAATCTTCGCACAATGCTCCAGATCAGTCCCATATTCTCGGTGACGAGACGGTCGCGTGCTTCTTTATCTCCTTCGTGAGCCATTTCTATTAATCTCATGGTCTCATCCATAGGACTCACCCGTTAATCTTCTTTTTCATGGTCACAACGGTACCCTTGTCCGGTTCTGACTCCACACGCACCTCGTCCATAAACGCTTCCATAAAAGAGAATCCCATGCCGGATCGTTCTCCCTCTGGATCGGTGGTAAACATCGGTTCCATCGCCTGCGAAATATTGGGAATCCCGATTCCCGTATCCCTCACAGTCACGGTCAGCTCCTGTTTCAGTATCTCCACCTCAAGATAGATGATCCCGCCGTTTCCCTGATAACCATGTATCACCGCATTCGTCACAGCTTCCGACACTGCGGTCTTTACGTCGTCCAACTCCTCCAGCGTAGGATTCATCCGAGCCATAAATACGGCCACCACAACCCTTGCAAACTCTTCGTTCCGGGACAGGCTCTCAATTTCCATTCTCAAAACTTCTGGTCTGTTTTCTTCTAACATGTCTTCCTCCTCAACCTGTGACTGCATCTTCCTTTGAGTCATATAATTTCATTAATTTTAAAATGCCGCCCATTTTCAGTATTCTGAGCACCTGGGCTCCCGCTCCGTAGATCGTCACCTTTCCTCCGCTCCGGGCCATCTGCTTGTATCGGTTTAATAACACTCCAATCCCTGAAGAATCCATAAATCCGGTTCCCGAGAAATCAAACACAATGCGGTTAATATAATTTTCCGAAAGGATCAGATCGGTTTCATATTTTAAGCCGGTGCAGTTGTGGTGATCCAACTCCTCCGGCAGGTGGACAATCAGCACGTGGCCGTCCGCCTCATAGGTAAATAGTGGCTTGTTCATAGTTCTCCTTTCCAAAAAGAATCCCGCTTTCCGGACTCTTTGTTCTATCACAGAGCTCTTTTTTTATAAGAATTTAGAGTCCGGCGAGCCGGACTCTCGCGCCGGAGCACTTTCCTGTTTCACAAAAAAAGACACGGCAAAAGAGCTCTCTTTCTCTTCTGTCGTGTCTTCCTTTTTACGCAAACAGGATTAGAATCCCCGTTCCGTCCTGGCCTGCGCTATCAATGTTTCATCTTTGCTGTTATTTATGATGTCCGTAAACATCTCATTCGCCTGTTCCTTCTGATTCATTCCCTTGTAAATGACGGCCGCCTTATACTTGGCAGCCCAGTAATCCGGCTTTACAGCCAGGCTCTTTAAATAGTAATCGAGAGCCGTCTGGCTGTCTCCCGCGCCCGAAGCCTCGTCTCCAAGGCTTTCCAGCACCTGATATCCCCGTTCCTCCATATCGGCCTTAATCTCTCCGACGATGGCCAGCACATCCGGTGACGCGATGAGTTCCGTCTTCAAATCGGCGTAAAGCTTTACCGCCGCGGTGAAATCATCCTTCTTATACGCCTGCAGAATTCCGATCACGTTCTGGTATTGAGCCAGCACGCTGTCCGAGTCATTGGTAAATGTGGACAGGGAATCTTCCGCCGTTTTCTTATCTGCCTCCAGGCCGGCGATCTGCTCACTTAAGCTGTCTGCCTTCTGATTCGCCTGGCTTAAGCTCTCGCTGTACTTAAGCATCTCCTGGTTGTGTTTTTCATTGATCGCCCTCGTATTCGCCGGCATAACCAGGAAAAAGACGACGGCCGCCCCCAGAAGCAGGCCCGCGAGGATATTGACGACCGCCATATCCTTCGTATTCTCTCTGTAGCTGGGCGGAATGATGACGTCGTCATCCTCCATCTGCCGGTGGGACAGGACATTTTTCAGCTTCCTCTTTTCAGGCTCACGCTCGGTGCGGCTGCCTGTATTTGCCTTGACGATCGACTTATACCAGAGCGCCTTCGGGTGATTCCTGTCTATCTGCAATACCTTGTAGACTGATTTTCCCGCCTTCTGGTAATCCTCTCTCGCAATACAGAGAATAGCCAGCAGCAGCTGGGCCTTCACGTAGTTCGGCTTCGCCTCCACCACCTTGACGAGCTGAAGGATCGCCAAGTCCTCGCTGCCGTTCTGGGCGTAGACGAGGGCCTGGTTAAACCGCCGGATCATGTGGCGCCGAGAGACTCCCCTTTTTCTCTGGATTTCACTGATAGTAATCCGGTTCTCCTGCGGCTGCAGGTTCATGCTGATGACCCACTGAACAAGCGCATCCCCGACCTCCCCAACCTCATAGTAAATGAGGCCCAGAAGGTTCCTGGCATCCGTCTGATACTTATTAAAATGTAGGCTCTTCTTTAAACATTCGGCCGCGCCGGACAAATCCCGCAGCCGCGCCCGCTCTAATCCCATGTTATAATAGCTGTTGGCAATGACACGGGTTTTTCTTACATAATCCATATCTTACCTGCCTATTCCTTACCGACTTCCTTGATCAGTTCCATCATCAAATCATTCATATCCGTCAGATCGCTTCTCACGATCGCATCCTCTATGGCATCTACTTCCAGACTCGGTCTGTAATCGTTTATCTCGGTTTCAAAATCAATCATCTTTTATACCTCCAAGAATTGTCTTTATCTCTCCCATCAGATACAGGGATCCCACACAGAACAGCAGATGTTCCCTATCCTGCCATGTGAGCAGTTTCTCCAGTGCCTCTTCTGCCGTATCAAAACCATATATTCTGCAATCGGAAACGGCTAAAAATTCCGCCTCCAGCACTTCCTTTGCCATTCCCCGATCCGAATGGATATGGGCTACAGCAACCGAATCCAGCGGAAGACCCGCCGCGATCTCACGGATCATGGTATCGTGGGCCTTGTCCGATACCGAGGAAAACAGAAGACAGGCCCGCTTCCCGCTCTTCTCGCAGAGACGCGCGGCTGTCTTTATAAATTCTTCGATTCCGCCCGGATTGTGCGCTCCATCCAGGTAAAGCCCGGGCGCCGCCTCTTCCATGCGCGCCGGCCATCTCATGGACTCCAGTCCGGCCTTAAGCTCCTCTTCTGATAAGCGTATGTCTTCCCTCTGCCGCATCAGCACTTCCACCGTCCTGAGCGCAGTCAGAGCGTTCATCACCTGATATTCCGCCTGGGAAGGAATCAGCACGCGGAGAACGCTGCCGTCAAGCCGCTTAAGCCCCGCCCGGATACCCTGTTCTTCCCATGCCTCTATCACATAGTCCTGCCTGTCCACCGGATATACCGGGCTGTGACTGGCAGCGGCCTCTTCCTCGATCACAGCGGCTGTCCTCTGATCGCCTCTCTCATATATGACGGGAACGCCCGGCTTTATGATACCGGCCTTCTGATAAGCGATCTTTTCCACGGTATCGCCCAAATATTCCGTATGATCCAGACTTATGGAAGTGATGGCTACTGCCAGCGGATGACGGATCACATTCGTCGTGTCCAGCCTTCCGCCGAGTCCCGTCTCCAGAATCGTGAAATCATTATCCATCTGGTCAAACAGCTTCATACCCATGTAAAACAGGAATTCAAAATAGGATGGATGGCAGTATCCCTCTTCCGTCATACGTTCCGATAAATCCCTGATTTCACGAAAGCTGCTCTCAAACGGCCCATATTTGACCGGCTTACCGTCGAATAAAAACCTCTCCCGCACCTCCGTCAGATGAGGCGAGATAAATGCTCCCGTGTGGTATCCCCCTGCCATCAGCATGGAGGTTATATATGCACAGACCGACCCCTTTCCATTGGTCCCGGCCACATGAATGATCTTTCTCTTCTCGTCGGGGTTGTCCATCCGCTCCAGAAAAGCCCTGATATCTTCCAGGGAATTCTTTTTTCTGGCCCACATGGGGATATCGGCCAGATATTCTTCCGCAGTTTTTTCCAAACTCATCTTACGCCCCGGCTTTCGTTCTTTATGTAATCTTAATCCTTATGCTGCCTTACTGCGCGCCTTTTCCCGCACGCCAATTCGGGCTTTCTTATTTATTATAATATAACTCGGCCATTATGCAACCTCTTTCTTTCGCAAATACAGACGGATTTCTACATTTTTACTCTGGTTCTTTCACGGAAACGCGGACAGAGCGCCGGGACAAACGCTCCTGTAAAATGAAAAACAGGGGTATTCCGGAACCACAGTCCGGACACCCCTGTTATCATCTGTCAATTTATTCTCCGCAGTATGCGATCGCTTCGATCTCAACAAGCGCTGCCTTTGGAAGAGCAGCTACTTCAAATGCAGCTCTGGCCGGGCATGCACCCTCAAAAAAGGTTGCATAAACTTCGTTCATAGCGCCGAAGTCGCCGATGTTCTGTAATAAAACAGTTGTCTTTACCACATTTGCCATAGATAAGCCTTCGCTCTCTAAGATCGCCTTGATATTAGTTAAGGACTGCTTCGTCTGGGAGGCGATATCCTCGCCTGCAAATGCTCCTGTTGCCGGATCGATCGGAAGCTGGCCGGATACGTATACGTAATCTCCGCCTCTCACTGCCTGGGAATATGGTCCAATCGCTGCCGGTGCTTTTTCTGTAGCCAATACTTTTTTCATTCTATGTATCTCCTTTCGTTCTTCACGTTATATATCTAGATTATCACACATTCCGCAAAAGTCAAGAAAGTTTTTTAGGTTATCTTAAAAATATTTAGTTTAACTGTTTTTCTTTTCGTATATTTACCTCTTGTCATCTAGTATTGAATACTATATAATAGGATATGAGGTGAAACTATGAAGACGAATGACGAAAGAATACAGGATATCCTAAAACGTCTGGATACCTTAAGTTATATCAGGCCTGAAGAGATTCCGGGCATTGATCTTTACATGGACCAGGTTACTACCTTTATGGATGAACATCTGAAGAACACGAAGCGCTACCCCGAGGATAAGGTGCTGACGAAAACCATGATCAACAACTATGCCAAGAACAACCTGCTGCCTGCGCCCAACAAAAAGAAGTATTCCAGAGAGCATATCCTGCTTCTGATTTTTATCTATTATTTTAAGAATATTCTTTCCATCAACGACATCGAGGAATTGTTCCGGCCGATCACCGCAGGACATTTCGCATTGAAGGACGGCCTTTTACTGGAGGACATCTACAAAGAGATCTTCTCCCTGGAATCGGAGGAGATGAAACATTTGCGGGAAGACGTGAAAGCAAAGTATGAACGCGCGGGCGATACATTTACGGACGAGAACCTGGCTGAGGAAGACAGGGAATACTTACGGCTCTTCGCCTTAATCTGCGAGTTATCCTTTGACGTCTATTTAAAGAAGCAGATGGTGGAACAGATGATCGACGAGCTTCGGGAAGCGAACCCGTCCAAAAAGAAAAAGTAAGTAAGCGAAGATAAAACGCGCCCTTTCATGGGAACAGTCCCCTGCGGAATCTGTTCCCATGAAAGGGCGCGCTGCATTTATCTCTCCATTTTGTCTGAAGCTGCGGCCTCTCCGGGCTGCACTAGTACTAGTTCGCCTCTGTATCCTCCAGACGCTTAAATACCATATCATATCCGTCGTTTCCATAATTCAGGGAACGGTTCACACGGCTGATCGTGGCTGTGGAAGCCCCGGTCTTTTCCGCAATCTCCAGATACGTGCGGCCCTCGCGAAGCATCTTGGCTACCTCATACCGCTGGGATAAGCTGAGCAGTTCATTGACCGTACACACATCCTCGAAGAACGTATAGCACTCTTCCGGTGTCTTCAGTGTCAGTATTGCCTGAAACAGATGGTCAACCGCATCTGTCTTAATTTTTTTATTCATGGTTTCAATCAGTCCCCTTTATTTTTGCTGTTACTTCATCTATGGAGTATTTTAACATATTAAAGTCATAAAGTCCACCCCCGGACACTTATGACAGCATAAATTTTTCGATGACATGAGCAACGCCGTCATCGTTGTTGGAAAGCGTCACGTAATCCGCCGCATTTTTCACGGGCAGGACCGCGTTCTCCATGGCCACGCCCAGACCGGCATACTGAATCATGGACAAATCGTTGTATCCGTCACCGCAGGCGATCATCTCGTCCTTCGTCATGTTAAGGCGCGTAAGCAGCCGCTCTAAAGACGCCGCTTTATCGATTCCCTTGGGCAGAACCTCCAGAAAGTGGGGTTCCGAACGGTACACACTGTAATCACGCCCCATTGCGGCCTTCACCTTCGGTTCCACGAGAGCCAGGTAATCCCCGTCGTCGAGAAGCAGAAACTTTACCACCGGGAAATCCACGTACTGCTCGAAGTTTTCCACCCGCCGGACCTCCAGTTTATTGATGTCGGACTCCTTTTTTACATAGATATCTCCGGGGTCCGGCGTAATGATGCAGTCCCCTTCGTATGTAAGGATGTTCACGCCGTGCTCCCTGGCCAGCGCAATGATCCTTTTATTCGATGTTACAGGAAGCTCCTTTGCAAACACGGTCTCACCCGTTTTGCATTCGATAATCCGCCCTCCGTTGAAGGACAGGATATAACCGCCCTCCTCTGTGAGTCCCAGCTCCTTCGCCAGCGGCATCACACCATAGGTAGGCCGTCCGGAGGCCAGCACGATGGTTCCCCCCTGGCTTTTCAGCTTCATCAGCGCTTCCTTCGTCCTCGGTGTGATCACTTTATCCCGGTTTGTCAGTGTGCCATCCAGATCCAGCACGATCATTCGATATGCCATAATTCCTTCTCCTGCTTTCGTAAAATTCTCCGTGAAAAGTATATCATACTTCGGGGTAAAATGCAAAATTTAGAAATTCGACTCATAATCCGGGAACTGCTGCCTGTCACATTTCATACAATGTCACTATGAGAAACAACAAAAAAGGAGAATTCTATGAAAAAAATCGTGAGCATCGTTCTCGCCGTATCCATGCTTGCCGTCTGCGTGACCGGCTGTAAAACGACCACAAGGAAACAGCTTAAGCCAGTGGTTCTGAATGAAGTCGCTCATTCTATCTTCTATGCTCCCCAGTATGCCGCCATTGAACTGGGGTATTTTGAGGATGAAGGGCTCGACCTGACGCTGGTCAACGGCGCCGGCGCCGACAAGGTCATGACCGCCCTGATCTCAGGAGACGCCGATATCGGTTTTATGGGATCTGAGGCCAGCATCTACGTCTATCAGCAGGGTTCTGACGATTACGCCGTAAACTTCGCCCAGCTGACCCAGCGGGCCGGTAACTTTCTGGTCGGCAGGGAAGCCCAGGATAACTTCACCTGGGCCGATTTGAAGGGCAAGAAGGTGTTGGGCGGAAGAGCCGGCGGCATGCCGGAACTGGTATATGAATATATTTTGAAGAAGAACGGGATCGAGCCCGCCGCAGATCTGACCATCGACCAGAGCATCAACTTCGGTTTAACCGCCGCCGCCTTCACTAGCAACGACGCCGATTACACGGTTGAGTTTGAACCGTTTGCTACCGGTCTGGAAAAAGAAGGCAACGGCCACGTCATCGCCTCCCTCGGCGTCGATTCCGGATACGTTCCCTATACCGCTTACAGCGTCAAGAAGAGCTATTTAGAGAAGAATCCCGAAACCATCCAGAAATTCACCAATGCGATTCAGAAAGGCCTGGAATACGTAAACACCCATTCCGCCGAAGAAATCGCCAAAGTGATCCAGCCTCAGTTTAAAGAAACCGATGAGGATACCATCGCCACCATCGTTGGCCGCTATAAAGACCAGGACACCTGGAAAGGCGACACCGTCTTCGAAAAAGACAGTTTCGAACTTCTGGAAAACATCCTGGAGGAAGCCGGCGAACTGAATGAGCGCGTTCCTTACGACAAGCTGGTAACAACCGAATTCTCACAGGAAGCGGCAAAGTAATTCCGAATGCCCACACATAACAAACAGATCCCGTTTCCGCTCTTCACCGCCGAAACCGGGATCTGTTCTTTCCACATCCTTAATTATCTTTTCACAACCTTATTTATCTTCTCGCATATCTCTTTTTTCATACATCGCCGTATCAGTCAAATATCACCATGCATTTCAGAGTCTCCTCTGCATCAATCACATAGATCACTTCATTCTCCCAGGCGTACGCCGCTTTGATCTTCAGGATCTCACCAATCCGGTCCGGCGTGTCTCCGGTCAGCCGCGCGTCTGCCGGTACCCTTAAAATCTCCGGTTCCTCCCTCACCAGAAAGCCGCACTGCAGGGCACCCGTTTCCGTTATTATGACTACCGGCTGGTCTCCGTACCCGCTCTCTTTTGTTCCTGTCATCCGGCTTAAAGAAGCGGCGGTAATAATCGTCCCTTTCCAGTTACACAGACCTTCATAGTAGTCCGGCACACAGGGGACCGGGGTGATCCTGCTGTCCCATATAATCTCCCGGATATGGGGAAGTTCGAATCCGTAGACTGCATCCGTCATGCGAACGCACAGAAACTCCAGTTTCTCTCCGCCTTCCTTCTCTCTCGCCTGATCCAAGTCAAAGTCATTCATGGGTCTTTCCACCTCCCGTATTCCGCGCCAGGTCTTCGATATCCAGCTGGAGGCAGATGGTTCCGTCCCCCAGCAGGCTGCACCCGGAGATTCCCGTATACTTCTTAAAATGCTTTCCTAAAATGGCCGGAAGCGATTTCTCCACAAGACTGCCCTGATCTGCCACCCGGTCAGCCACAATGCAGAGTTCTCTCGTACTGCCCTTGATATACGCCATGATTTCGGAACCGATCCTGGGTGTTCCCGGAATATGGTAGAACTTCCGCAGGGAAATGACAGGAATATACCGCCCCTCCCTGATCCAGAACTCTCTTCCTTCCTGCATCACCATTCCCGGCCCCTGCGGCTGGTAGGTGACAAACTGAACCACCTGGTGTGCCGGAACCGCGAAGAACCGGTCTCCGGTCTGAAAACGGATGCTCTCAATGATCGTAAGCGTCAGAGGCAGATGCATAATGAATTTGCTGCCTTCCCCTCTGGTACTCTCCAGATGAAGGTGGCCGCCGAACGCCTCCACCATCTGACGTACCACATCGAGTCCCACGCCTCTTCCCGAGTACTCGTTAGCCGCCTCCCGCGTCGAAAAACCGGGCAAAAGGCAGAACTCTAATATCTCCGACTCGGAATACTCCGATTCCGGCCGCACAAACAGATTCTTTTCTCTGCCCTTTTTGCGGACCTGTTCCAAATCGATGCCGCATCCGTCGTCGCTGACACTGACCACGATCTCTCCGCCAACATTGGCAAACAGCAGTGTTACCGAGCCCGCCCGCGGCTTTCCCGCCTTCTCCCGCTCCTCCGGCTGCTCGATTCCATGGTCAATGGCGTTGCGGATCAGATGGAGAAGCGGATCCAGAATGCCATCCGCGATCTTCTTATCCACCTCCACATTCTGCCCCTGGACGTGGAAGGACACCTCTTTCTTTTCCTTCTTGCAGATGTCGCGGACAATCCTGCCTAACTGGGGCACCACATTGGAGAATGGCACCATCCGAATCGATATGACCAGCTCCTCCAGCTCCTTTAAAAAACGGCCAACCTGATGGTTCCTGCCGTCCTCCACACTCCCTTTTGAGGCTTCCAGCCAGGAAGACGCCGCTATAATCAGTTCTCCCGTCAGATTCTGAAGCTCATCCAGCCTTTCCACCCGGACATTGATGAAATCAGAGCCGCTCTGCACAGGTGTCTCGGCTTCGGTCTCCGGTTCTTTTGCAGACTGACCTTCCATCGCCTGTCCCTCCGCCGTCCCGGACAGCTTCGGCATCTCCGCCAGCTCCGTACAGGACTCCACAAACAGCGCGCTCTTAAGCGTCTGTAAGACAGCGCCCGGGTCTTCCGACGTAAAGCTGATATAAAAACCATTATCATGAATATATTCCGTTGTAGAAGAATCAGTCTCCACATTTTCGGGATATGTCTTTAAATCCGCACATAAATCCCGGATCTGGCGTACCGCCATGTAGGCCCGGACGTTCTCCATCCGGCAGTCCTTTTCGAATTTCAGATGGACGGCAGTCTTCTTTTTTTCTTTTACCTTCTGTACGAGAACCTCTATTTTATCCCAGAACCGTTCCACCGGCTCCGGCTCGAAGCTTTCGAATTTCATTCGTTTCAGTTCTTCCCGGATGAAATCAGTGGCTTCGAAGATTAAATCAAATGTCTCCTGTTCATAACCGGAAAGCCTGGAAGGGTCTTCCCGAAACACCACAAACAAGTCTTCCAGGCGGTGGGTCAGAGTGGACAATCCTGTCAGCCCCATCATAGCGGAAGAACTCTTTATGGTGTGCATCACACGAAAGATGCCGTTGATACTCTCTTTGGAGAATACCATCTCCTGCTCCGCCGAGAGCAGAATGGCATCCGACTGGTCCAGAAGCTGGTTGGTCTCCAATAAATAGATCTCCAGCATCTCACCCGTGTCCTCATCAAAAAAGCCCATACCCCTCACACTCCCGACTCTTCCTCATAACCATACCAGACAGTACGGTTTTTTCCCGTTTTCTTTCCGCGGTAAAGCGCCATATCCGCGTGCGTCATGTTCATCTTAAAGCTCTGTTCCTTATCGTAAAGGCTGATCCCCAGCGTCACGGTGCAGTAAAACGTGGTATTGCCCTGAAGAAAAGGAAATGCCTGAATCTCTTTTCTGATCTCCTCACAGACTTCATAGCACTCCTGTTTTGTGACTGCCATCAGAATAATCAGGAATTCCTCTCCGCCCCAGCGTATCACCTTATGGCGGCGGCAGACGCTCTCCATAATATTGGAAATACAGACGAGAACCATGTCTCCGGCGTCGTGCCCGTAGCAGTCGTTTACGTGTTTGAAATCGTCCACGTCGATCATGACCAGTGCATCCTGGCGATTCGGTTCCATCAAATCCTGGGCCAGTTTCTCCACCACAAACCGCCGGTTATAAAGACCGGTCAGCTCGTCCCGGTAGGCTACGCGGTTTAATATCTGCATGTTGGCCTTCAGCGTCTCATTTAAGATCTTCAGCTCGTCTCTTTCCCGCTTGTCCTCAAGATGCGCCTTCACCCTGGATTTCAGTTCTTCCGGCCGGAACGGTTTTTTAATATAATCACAGGCGCCCAGTTCAAATCCCCGGATTACATCCTGTTCACTGTCTTTGGAGGTGATAAAGATCACTGGAGCGTGATTCTTATCCTTTGCTTTTATCTTTTCAAACAGTTCATACCCCTCCATATCAGGCAAAATGACATCGAGGAGAATCAAATCAGGATCCACTTCCTCCAGTAACTCCAGAGTCTCCTTCGCTGAATGGGATTTATAAACCGTATATTCCTCATTTTTTAAAACCTTTTCTATCTGCTGGCATATCAGCAGGCTGTCATCGACCGCCAGTATCTTCTGTCTGCCTGTCATGCTTTTTCTCCTTCCAACCGCCATGTTCTACTCTATATAACCGTAATGCCTGCACTCATTGACTTGACTGTCAGGCTTCCATCCGCCGAATCGAATGTGATCGTCCTGCCGTAGTTCTTACCGGTATCCTCCGCCGTCACACTCACCTTCAGCGCCCCTAAAACAGCTTTTACCGCCTTTACATTGCGTTCCCCTATGCTTCCAAGAGCTTCGTATTTGGAGAACATCCCAGCGCCTCCCGCCAGCTTTGCCGTGATAAAACGGCGATCCGCCCCCTGGCGCTCCATCTCTTTTATGAGCTGCTCACAGCCCTTATCCGCGAATTTGTAGGGATTTTCCTGAGACAGGCTCAGTCCTGCATCAGGAAGCATAATATGGGCCATTCCCGCAATACGGTGTTTCCCATCGTATAAACAGACTCCCACACAGGAACCAAGCGCATAAGTAATGAGTTTTTCCGGCCGGGAAACTACTTTTCCCTGCGCGATTCCCACCACTACAGGATTATCCTTCATATTCCTCACCCAAAGCCTTGAAAATCCGCTCCAGAGAGTGAATCTCCGGAAGGAACAGAATGTGGCTGACCACTTCCTGATCGTCAAAATGGTATTTATCCTCGATCAGAAGCAGTTCATCACTCAGTCTCGCAAAGTGAATCATCGGAACACTTAATATGGCTCCGGTCATATCAATACAGATGTCCGGGACGGAAACGTGAACCCTCAAATCCATCATAGCCGTCATCGCGTTTATATAGGAACAGCACATGATATTGCCGATCTCGCAGACCGCGGAAAGACTCATATCATCCAGGTTCCTGACATCCTCGACCTCTGTTCCCAGCAGCTTGTCAAGCATGGTCTGGGCGAACTTCGTGCTGATCAGGAACATAAACATGCCGTTCAAATCGCCTGAGAGCTCCAGGAGCACTCCCAGCTTGATCTCCTCCGGACCGCCCAGCATGGCGGGTACTTCCTCGAATTTCATGATTTTCACATTAGGACGCTCGATCTCAATCCTGTGGTTAATCATGCTGGAGAGCGCGGTGACCGCGTTTCCCGTTCCGATATTACCGATTTCCATTAAAACATCTCTCGCACTCTCACTGATATCCGAATATTTATTCATCTCATACCTCCGCAGACGATGGAAATGCCCGGTTAAGGGCCTGGACGATCTGCTCCGCCTTAAACGGCTTGACAATAAAGTCCCTGGCTCCGCAGTCCACGGCTTCCTTCATCATGGAATCCTGGCCGATTGCGGAACACATAATCACGAAGGCGTTCTCGTCGGTCTCTTTCATCTGTTTTAATGCTTCAATTCCGTTAATGCCAGGCATGGAAATATCCAGAAGCACCAGACCCGGCCTTATTTTTTTGTACAGCGCAACCGCCTCTTCTCCGTCGGCTGCCTCATATACCTCGTAATCCCCGGATCCGGCTATAATACGTTTCTGCATGGAACGCATAAACACGGCATCATCTACAATCAGCACTTTCTTCTCACTCATGACAGCTCAAATTCCTCCACTAATTTTTTCAATACCTGTGCCTGCGCCGACAGTTCTTCACTGGAAGCGGCGCTCTCCTCCGCCGTTGCGGAATTTCCCTGTACAATCTCAGACACCATCTCCATGCTCTGTCTGATCTGGATAATGGAATCGGCCTGGCGCACAGAGGCCCCGGAGATCCGATCCACCATGGTACCGATCACTTCCGTCCCCTTCACCACCAGGTCCAGCGCTCTGGCCGTCTTATCTGCGGCCTCGGTGCCGCCGTCCACTTTTTCCGTGGTCTGCGCCGCCAGCCGGGCCATCATCCCGGAGGCTTCCCTCGTCTTCGCCGCAAGGTGACGCACCTCGGACGCTACTACAGAAAA
The DNA here is from genome assembly GCF_046966825.1 of Hungatella sp. Lineage (NCBI taxonomy): Bacteria > Bacillati > Bacillota > Clostridia > Lachnospirales > Lachnospiraceae > Hungatella > Hungatella sp. Next base: position 28,962 of record NZ_JBKVCZ010000024.1, read on the forward strand.
TCCCCGGCCCGCTTCTCCGGCTCTCGCCGCCTCTACTGAGGCGTTCAGCGCCAGTATATTTGTCTGGAACGCGATATCCTCTATCTCCTTTACGATACCTCCGATTGCGCTGGAGTTCTCCCGGATTTCAAGAATCGCCTGAACCATAGCCTTCATCTCGTCACTGCTTCTGGTGACCAGTCCGCTTACCTCGTCCACCTTTTTGCTGGTCATTACAGCATCATTGGCGTTACTCTTAACGCTGTCCGATATCTCGTTGATATTGGCCGCCAGCTCCTCCATGGAGCCTGCCTGCTCCGTGGCTCCCTGGGAAAGGATCTGGGCGCCGTTTGCAACCTGCTCGGAGCCTCCGGCTACCTGATCTGCCGTACAGGCAATCTGCATAATCGCACGGTTTAAAAGTCCTGTGATCTGCTCCATCGCATCACCCAGTGCGACGAAATCGCCTTTAAACGCAGTTTCCGGATGGTAGTTCAGCTTTCCGTTTCCAACTGCCAAAAGCCCCTCCTCCACTGCGGACACATAATCGTTCAATGCGCTTATGGTCTCGCGGAAGCTGTCCGCCAGCTCTCCCAGTTCATCCTCTGACTGGTATTTCAGCTGAACCTTAAGATTCCCTTCCGCCAGGTTCTTTGCAGCCTCCCGGACCTCACTGACAGGTTCTGTAATTCCCTTTGTGATATAGAGACACAGAGCCACGGTTATCATCAGGATAAGAAACGATAACACCAGGATTACTGCTGTCATCTGCTGCCTTACCTCATGGCCCCTGTCAAGGTATTTATCCGCATTAACCTTGGAATAAGCGGTAATCGCTTCCAGGCATTCCCTCGTCTTCTCCGCTTTCGGCTCGAAGTCGCTGCCGTATAAAGAAATCGCTTCCTTGTCGTTACCGTTTTTCAACTCCTCCATAACGGCTTCCCTGGACTGCTTCTGATCTTTTAAAGACTCCCGCAGCTGGTTCACCAGATCGTTATCCGGCATCTGTTCTTTCAGCATGATTAAATTCGTATCCATATCGCGCAGGATCTCATCGATCTCATCCAACTGCTCCTGCCGGTCCACATTCGTCCCTTCTGTGGCAGTATTCAGGATCGTACGGCCGATACTCTGAACGGATGCCCTTAAGTTTCCCGCCGTATAGGACGCAGTGAACGCCTTATTGTAGAAGACATCCAGTGATTTTGATACATTGTATACTCCAAACAGAGAGACGATCACGGTTATGATATAAAAAATGATAATGATACCATAAGAAAACATGAGCTTCTTTCCTATTTTCATATTCTTCATTTTCCTCATCAGTTCTTTCCTTCCGCCTGTCATTCTAGATCCAGTATCTGGAACGGTTTACCGTTTCAATCTCAAGCCTTCCGCTGCCGGCTATAAAGTGAACGCTCCGTCCATAATTTTCCCCTGTGTCCTCCGAGACAATGGCCAGGTCCAGTTCCTGCAGCGTCTTTCTCGCACAGCTGACATTCTCCCTGCCAATTTCCGGTTGCCCCGCCTGTCCGGCAAAGCAGAAAATCTTCGCCCCTCCGACCAGCTTTACTCGGATTCGTTCCGGTACCGCGCCCGCTTCCTTCATGGCCTCAAACAGCGCCCGGGTCGCCGTGTCCACATACCGCAGACCATTTTTTCCATTGCCTTCCCTCCGTTTATCCGGAAGCAGAGTATGTACCAGTCCTCCGATACCGCCCTCTTCATCATACATACAGACAGCCAGGCTCGATCCCAGCGCCATGGTGATGAGAACCGTTTCCCCTTCCGCTACCGCCATCTGATCAGGTTTTATCACGATCTCACTCATCCGCTCACCTCCACCGCTTTCATAATCTCTGAGATAGAGTCTTCACGAAGGACCATGAGCATACAGCTTTTCTGTTCCGCCTCTGCGGTTGAAAAGTTATTGCCAATGCAGATTCCGCCGGGAAATGTTCCGGCCGCAGTCCCGATCAGCGCCGTGATTATAGCTCCTGTCATATCCATGGAAACGGCTGAGTCAGACAGCGTGATCCTCAGTCCGACACAGGCCGAGAGCCCGGTCAGATAGGAAGAAGCCATAATATTGGCCGTCTCCTTGAGCAGATCCAGCATCTGTCCATCCATCTCCCCGGACACCTGCTCCGTGTTCAGCAGTTTCCTGAGAATTACGTCCGTCATCTCTTCTTTGTATATCTGAAGAAGCATACCGTTAATATCGCCGGTAAATGGAATCAGAACGGCCGCCACGTTTTCTTCCGCATAGCCGATCCATTCCGCCAGCCCGTCATAATCAACCGTCTTCATGACAGGAGGGGCGTAACACACCTTTTCTCCGATAATATGGGATAAAGAAGCCATGCTGCTTCCGGTTCCGATATTCCCCATTTCCAGCAATGTTTCTGCCGCCGGTCCGCCCGGCAGCTCCCTTTCGTCCTTCATTTCTCCCTCCTACAAACACGCTTTTACGATTTTCAAGATCTCCTCGTCCTTAAATGGCTTGATAATGAAGTCGGAGGCGCCGCAGCGGATCGCCTCCGCAATCACCTGCTCCTGTCCCACCGCCGAACACATGATGACCTTTGCATTCCTTTTAAACGCCAGAATATCATTCAGCACTTCCAGTCCTGATCTTCCGGGCATCGTAATGTCCAGAAGCATCAGATCCGGCTGTACCTCCTTATATTTCTCCACCGCTTCCACGCCGTCGCCCGCTTCCACAAAGTTGTCGTACCCTCCCTGGGTCAGCGCACGCTTAATCACTCTTCTCATAAACATCGCATCATCTGCTATCATTATCAATGGCTTTTCCATGGCCTACCTCCCGGTTTTATTATTCATATTCATGCAGAACCTGGTTATCTCTCCGCTGATCAGGCCAAGTCCCATCTGTCTTTCCGCTCCGCCGTTTCGAAAGGCCGATTCCGGCATGGAGTAAATCTCACTCGTCTCTTTATCCTGTGCAACGGTGCGGCCTCCCGCCTGACGCATGGCCAGCAGCCCTTTGGCGCCGTCCTCCCCCATACCTGTAAGAATAATCCCCATGGCTTTCTCCTTCACCGTCTCCGCAACGGAATTCATGGTGTAACTGATGGAAGGGCAGAATCCTCCGTACCGTTTCCCCGGAACACAGCGAATCATGAAGCCGTCCTCCAGTTTTCCCAGCGACATCTGATATCCGTCCGGGGCAATATAGACCGTGCCGTCGCAGACCGGTTCCCCCGACTGCGCCTCTTTCACACGCATCTTGCACTGGGGATTTAAATACTCCGCAAATTTACCGGAAAAGCCATGGCTTAAATGCTGGATCACCAGGATCCCGCAGGTGGTCGATGGCAGCTCCTTAAGGACTGTGAGTACGGCTTTCGGGCCGCCTGCCGAAGCCCCGATCACCGCTAAATATCTGCTTTTCTTTTCCGTCTGACCCTCCACTGACTCTTTCCCCCTCCGTCATCTGGCGCGCAGCGGCCTCTATTTCCTGTAGACAGCCGGACACACGTACTCAAACAGTTCATGGTTTCTGGGCAATAATTCCGTATGCCCCACAAACAGATAACCGCCGGGCTTTAAAGCCCGATACAGCTTCTCAATCAATTTCTTTCTTGACTCCTCATTAAAATAAATCATGACATTGCGGCACAGCACCAGATCATACTGTCCCAGCCCTACGCTTGGTTTTAACAGATTCATCCGCTGAAACCGGACTTTCTCTCTTATAGCACGGCCGATGTCAAACGAAGTTCCCGCCTCGTCCATGGACAAATATTTCTGCTGCCACAATGCCGGAATATTCTCCAGCTCCCGGACCGGGTATCTCCCCTTCTGGGCCACGGCCAGCGCCTGCTCCGAAATATCCGTTCCCACAATGGAGAAGGATGGGAGCCACCCGCCCTGATCCTTATAGTCCTGCAAAAGCATGGCCAGCGTGTAGCACTCTTCGCCGCTGGAGCAGCCAGCGCACCAGATCTGATACGATATGCGCCCCCATTCCGGCTTAATATTGGGAAGTATCTTTTCCCGCAGGAAGTCGAAATGCTTCGGCTCCCTCATAAAATATGTATAGTTCGTGGTCAGGCGGTTTAGCAGGATGCTCTCCAGCTGTTTAGTCCTGTCCATCTCCATCTGTCTCATGTACTCTCCCATGGAGATGTTTCCGCGTTTTTCCAGTTCCCCGTTCATTCTGCATTCCGCCAGAATTTTCTTCTTTGACAGATCAATTCCGTACTGTCCGGACATATAGGTAATCAGCTGTGTGAACTCCTCATTCGTAAATCGTATCAATCGCGCCCCCTCCGGCAACCTCATCAGCCGCCATTCCCTTTAAGCTACCGTCTTCTTTTCTTATCAGTACGACACACGCCGGAGCTTCCTTCGGCACCAGATTCTGGTTCTTGCCTGTGATCTGGTCGTTTACCGCCCTTTGGTCGTATCCTGGCCGGAACACGGGAATCAGTCCGCCCTCTTTATAGATCATACCTGCAAGATTCTCCGGCGCCCCCGGCACCCTTATGATTTCAGGGCACGGAAGAATCAGTTCCACCCGTTCCATGGATGTCACTTCGCACTCGCCGCCATAATACAGGCGCAGCATCTCTCTGCCAAACTCTTCCTGTTCCATGTGTGCCCCTCCTTTCCTTCAGTCAGCCATCAGATCCGTAAATTCCCCGATGGGCGCAGGTCTCCCGTATCGGTAACCCTGAGCCAGATTGCATCCGATCTCCGTCAGAAACGCCTCATGCTCAGCAGTCTCGATTCCTTCTGAAATCACCTGAATATCCAGCTCATGAGCCAGATGAATCACGTTGGCGATGATGATCTTCTCCCTGTCGTTTAAGCGCTTCTGGAAGAATTCTTTATCCAGCTTGATAATATCGACGGGCAGATCCTTCAGGAGGCTCAGTGACGAGTAGCCCGTTCCGAAATCGTCCATGGACAGGACAAAGCCTCTCTCTTTGATCCGCCGCGCCACCTCCAGGATTTCTCCCGGATTGTTTAAAAATGCACTCTCTGTAATTTCCAGCTCCAGATACCGGCTCTCCACACCGTATTTGCCGGCGATCTGTTCCAGTTCCTCCAAAAAGTCAGTCTTTGTCAAATGGATCCTGGATATATTCACCGCGATGGGATACGGCGCTCTGCCGCTGTCCTTCCAGCTCTTAATCAGTCTGCAAACCCGCTCAAACACATATAAATCAAGCTCTGTAATAAATCCGTTTTTTTCAAACAGCGGGATAAATTCGTCGGGCGGAATCATCTGGCCCTCCATCATCTTCCAGCGCACAAGCGCTTCGAACCCGATACAGCGCTTACGGGGCAGATCCACCTTGGGCTGGTAATAGACGACAAACTCCTCATTCTCTGCCGCGCGTTTCATGCGGAATGCAAGCTCCCGTTCCTTTGCGAATTTGCGCTCCGCCTCCCTGTTGTAGAAGCTGTAGATACTCTTATGGTAATCCTTTAACGCCTTTCTGGCCATATTGGCGTGGTCTACCAGGATAGACATCTCCGTGTCTCCCGGTTCCACCAGGCAGACGCCCATGATACAGCTGATCGAGAAGTCCTTCTTCTCCTCCCGCGGAATCTGTTCCACCCGCCGCAGCAGCTGGTCCAGACGGTGCTGCAGGCCATTAACGGTCTGGTATTCCAGGAGCAGCGCAAATTTATCGGCTTCAATTCTGGCAAAGCACTCCCCGCCGCCCGTAAAATTACTGAGCAGAGAACTGATACCCACCAGAATATCGTTTCCTGTCTCATAACTGTAATTCGCGTTAATCACCTTGAAATTCTTGATATCCATGGTGACAATCGCCTGCAACAGCGGCGCGTTCTTCAGCCGCTTTCTTCCCTCGCTTAAAAAGCGGTTGTAATTCCACGCCTCTGTCAGCCGGTCGTGATCCATCAGAATCTGCGTAAAACGCTGAAAACGGCGTTCCAGAATACAGGCGGCCATAACGCGCCCTACCAGAGCGAAGGTCATGCTTTCCTCCAGCGTCCAGAGCCTTTCTTTTTTATTATCATTCACACTGATATATCCGATATAGTCCCCATTTTCCATGATCGGGAACTGCATCAGGGATCTCGTTTTTCTCAGCTTCTGGCGTTCCGCGATGACCGGATCCAGAATCTCCAGTTCGCAGATCCGGTTGCAGGCCAGCACCTTCCGGTTCCGAAAAAGCTCCAGATACCGTTCTGCAATGAGGCCCGGTATCGTCTTTAAATTATCGTTGCGGACCATCGGCTCCTCTTCCATCCAGGAAGAGGTAATCTCATAGTCCTTCCCTCCGGATTTGCGCTCCAGAATATAGGCCTCACCGCATCCATAATAGGCACAGATCCGTTTCAATCCCATTTCGATGGGGCATTCCTGTTTTCCGGGCAGAAAATGATCCATAATTTTGCGGATAAAATCCATGTCGGCTTTTCCGCTGTCCTCTATGTATTCAGGTATGGGGCGGATCGAATACGTCAGATCTTTTTCTGCGTCCCCCGTCTCCATTTTTCCGTACACCTCTGTAAAACAGAGGAACTTCTCCTCCTGCTTCGCACGCGCCAGCTCCGCCTTTGCCCTCTTTAACAGAGAGCCGTAAGTCTGTCCCCGTCCGTCTGTCAGCGCACCTCCTGCTGTCATGTGCAGATTCGTTTCCCGCTCCAGGCTGATACGGACACTGTTCATGGAAGAGACCGCATCTTCCCGGCTGCGGCATCCCAGAAGAAAGACGAGAAAGCAGTTTTCACCCACTCTCGCCACAAGATCCGTCCGCCTCAGGGTACACTGCAAAAGGAAGGCTGCCTGCTTCAGAGAGGCCTCCGGAAGTTTCGTCCCGCCGTTTGCCGTCTCCAGAAGAAAAAGGCCGTCGCCTCCCCAGTTCTCCGCTTCCTTCAAGTATTCATTAATCATCATTTCAGCCGCCGCTTCTGTCCACGTATTGGTCAGACGATCCAGCCGTTTTTCTCTGTTTGAAACCATGACCCGTTCAATTCCTCTCTTTATTAAGAAACCGTTCTATATCCATCACGAAGGCCCAGCATCCGGAGGAATCAAGATACACCGCCTGCGTCAAAAAATCATTCTTCTCTCCGGTCATATCCTCAGGAAGCTCAAATATTCTGTCAGCCGGGACTTCAAATACGCCGGCCACACGGTCAGCCAAAAGAGCCGGAAGACCGTCTTCCACCTCCAGTAGGACCGCATACTCCCGTTCCCTGTTGTCCCCCCACGAAGCTCCAACCGAATAAACCTCAGCCTCACATCCGTTAAATGTAATCGTCTTCTCCTGTCCCGCATTCCCCTGAACAATATGGCGTACCAGCTTCAGCGGAATCAAAAAAAAAGCGCCCTCTGACTCAAAACATAAAAATGTTTCCATCATAAGGCACCTCCTTCGCATCTTTCACATTTGTGTATACTATTTACTATATTAACGCATAATGCATGAAAAAGCAAGGTTATTACACCTCTTTTGCTTCCAGCATCCAACCTTCCAGACTGAGTTTGAAACGCTTCCGGAACAGGTGTGAAATCCACCAGACCGAAACAACGGCCACTGCCGCCATCACCAGCAAAAATGACCCGAAATCCATCCATCTGCCATAGGATGTCACAAAGACCAGGGAAACCAGAATCGCCAAAATACTGACCACCACGATCTTCCGTTCCACACGCATCTTCTCCCATCGGTTCTTGACCAGACGTTCTTTCCGCTTTTCCTCCGGCTCCGGACCGGACAGTTCTGCCTTTACTCCGTTTAAGGTTTCCTCATAAATCTTTCTGGCATCCTTTTCGTAGTAATCAGAACAATTTTTCTTTATCTCTCTTAATCCGTTCCATATGATTTTCAAAATATCCTTTGCCGACGTAAACATGTCCACCCTCCTTTTTTTCTATCATACAACAAAATGCCATAAAAAGGAATAAAAAGTAGGTCATCTGGTAAATAATTCCATGATGTCCCAATGATACTGCATATTTCCATTTTGGCGGCCATATTAATATAGAAATCCTGTTTTATGGAGCCAATATGCAGACCATTACCCAAAGAGTACTGTCGGATACCGTATACAGCAAAGGGACTGCCGTACTCACTTATACGATCCGTTATCCTTACTTCACCACAACCTGCTCCGAGGCAGCCGCCTTAAGTATCAATGCGTTTTATTCCACCGCCGCCCGAAAGACGGAGGAGTACTGCCGCACGGTCCTGGCTTCCCAGGCCTCCGTTCAGGCAGAATACGCAAAGAAAGACAACTATCCGTTTTTCGGATATGAGTTCATAAGCGCTTATACCGTCACCTGGAATTCCGGATGCATGACAAGCCTCTACACCGATCAGTATACCTATACGGGAGGCGCACACGGAAGCACAATCCGGACCTCGGATACCTGGGATTTCAGCAGTGGAAGATACTTGACGCTGGCCGATTTCTATCCCCACAATCCAGCTTACCGGGAAGGGATCTTCCGGATTTTGGACCAGCAGGTAAAGGCGCGGGAGAAGGACTCGCCTTCCACTTATTTTGACGATTACCCGGCTCTGATTCGGTCCACCTTCAAACCGGAGAGCTTCTTTGCAACCCCCAAGGGGATTGTCATCTATTTCCAGCAATACGACATCGCCCCCTACTCAACCGGAATCCCCGAATTTTTGATTCCATTTAAAAAAAGCCGGTAACGCCCGTAATAACAGGCAAAACGGAACTTTTTCCAGGTAGCTTTCTTTCAACTGGTTCCACTTTATTTATTTTTCTTTCATTTTCCACTTGCAAATTCTGCCAAAAAGTGTTATTATATGATTCGTTCGCTTCTAAGCGTATCATATCGAGGCGTGGCTCAGTTTGGTAGAGCGCTGCGTTCGGGACGCAGAGGTCGCAAGTTCGAATCTTGTCGCCTCGATGATAAAAAGTGCAGGATATCTTTCATAGAAATCCTGCATTTTTTTATTTTCTACTATTTTTTTCTATTCCATTTTAGTTTCATCCGGCTCCATTGCAGGCTAAAATTTCAAAAATCGGAAAAATCAGAAAAAAAGTGTAAATTAGTGATTGCAAATTTTTTATCTTTTTGCTATAATAGCGGACATGGGGGTATAGCTCAGCTGGGAGAGCGCTTGAATGGCATTCAAGAGGTCATGGGTTCGAATCCCACTATCTCCATGAGTCATATGCTGAAAGTCTTGATCGTACAAGGTTTTCAGCATATTTTTTTGTTTAAATACAGTATTTATTCCATTTTATCCTGCTCTTCACCGATATATGGAGGTAACGCCAATGCCGCATCACAGAAAGAAAACCATTGCTCAAATACTGAATGAATGCAGCTTTGAACAGGAATACGGTTCCTGCCTGGACTGCGGCGATGACGCCTGCTGCGAATACGATCAGGCCGCAAACGTCTATGTATTTTCCTGCCGTAACGAGGATTGCCCGCACCACTGGCCTCCCTGTAACACGCTGCATATCGAAGATGTTCCGGACTGGTTCGCCTGGCCCAGGCCGTAGTAAGGCCGTCCTTGGTCAATCATTCACTCCCCCTTCGCGCCATCCCCGTAATACAGCTCCGCTTCCTCCCATATTTTCCGCCACTCCTCCGATTCCGGTTCCCCGAGATTGTACGTCTCCAGGTCTTCACTTCGTGGATACGCATTCCGGAACGCCTGGGCAATGGCCTCATCCCTGCTGATCAACAGTGTAAGCGCACTGTCCCACGCCACGATCTCAATATCAGCCATCGGATGCTGAATGGAAATCGGATTTTTCCAGAAACCGGTGTATCCGTCCGCATACGGCAGTCCATAGCTTATCACCTGGTGCAGCGGCACCTCTCTCTTAAATCCCGACAGGACGCCCCAGTACCACGGATAATCCTGCTGCCGGACAATCTCCTCCAGCCGCTCCCCCGGCACCCAGAAGAACGCTTCCCTGCCTAAGTTCCCGCCATACGGCTCCAGCGCCTCCGGATAATTTTCATACCCTGTTATCAGCCAGTTCCGTTCCACGACAGCCGGGAAAATCGCAGAGAATACCCCGGAAAAATACGAGTAGGCTCTCTCTCCCTTTCTCAGAATCACACCTTTCACAGCCGCTCCTCCCGGCGGTTCACTCACCCGCCGAATTTCGTAAATATGACACGCCCAATTCCCATACACAGGATGGTCACCGCATTATAAAACAGGATGACCGGAAAAAACACCTCCGGAATTCTCCAGAAGATCGCAAAATAAGGGACACAGATCAGAAGCCCGATGCAAAAGTTGACAATCCTTAAACGCGGACAGATGTCAGAAATGTTTTTCATATCACTGACCGGGTACAGATTGCCAATGATGAGATAGCTGACCATCTCGGCGAGATGCAGTGTCAAAAACTGCAGAAGAAAGAAATGCAGAAACGGATGTATCTTTCCCATCCGTGACAAAATCACCCCCGTCACCAGAGCCGCCGCCAGATTTACTCCAATTCCGCCATAAGAAACCACCAGATCCCTTCGGGGCGGCAGATGGTCGGCAAGTTCCTCATCGACAGGACGGGGTGTCGAAAAGAACAGATACGGTTTAACCGTCACATGCAGAAAGCATCTCTTGCATCCGTAAAGCTGGTAAAAAAATGCATGACCGACTTCGTGAAGCCAGATAACGCTGTAAAGCGCCGCATAGCCCAAAAACACATATACTAAAGTTCTCATCACTGCCTCCATTCCCTTGAATTATACACCACTATCTTCCGGATTGCATTACCTTTAAGAAGGGAACCTGTCCTGCAGCAGCTATCGTTCCTGTTCCAACAGCTTCTGATAAATAACCAAATCCTGATCGGTATAGACATCAAATATAACCTGACGGACCGATTCATTCTGCTTTAAGAAACCAACAGCCGTCTCCACCGCGATCTCCGCCGCCCGCTCCTGTGGGAAACAGAATACCCCCGTCGAGATACAGCAAAATGCAATCGAGGTAATCTGATTTTCCACAGCCAGTTCCAGACAGGAACGGTAACAGTCCGCCAGAAGCCGGCAGTCTGCTCTTCGCAGCGGGCCGGTAATAACCGGACCGACCGTATGCAGAATCGAATCACACGGAAGATTGAAGGCAGGTGTAAGTTTCGCATGCCCCACCGGTTCCTCGTGCCCCTGGGCCTCCATAATCTCATTACAGGCGAGGCGGAGCTGAATGCCCGCATAGGAATGGATGATATTGTCGATACAGGAATGGCAGGGCCGAAAGCATCCCAGCAGCGCACTGTTGGCCGCATTTACAATCGCTCCCGTCTTCAGACGTGTGATATCCCCCTGCCAGAGACAGATCCGGCCGTTCTCCTTTACAGGAGCCAGATCCGCTCCATCCAGAATGCCGCGCGCGGCAATCTCCTGCGACAGATACAAATCCTGTTCCGCCAGAAACTCCGGATCTGCCGGCATTGGAGGCCTTACATTCATCAGGGAGCGGAGAAGCTGTTTCTGCCCCGCACTGTCCTCTGGAATCACAATGCCGCGATACTGAGGCATCTCCTTCTGCATAGCCCGGATCAGATACCTGAGGCGTTCTTCCCGGGTCTTATAACTCTCATTTTTCAAATCACATCACCTCTCTGACTGCTTCCAGAGCTTCTGCAATGTCCATGTTGACATATAAGGATTTTTCTCTGATCTCCTCCGGCCCCCAGGCCTCTCCCTGATTGATGCAGATATAAAAGCCATGTTTTTCCCTGTCTGTCAGCTGCCAGAACGGATATTTAATGATTCCCGGCGTGTTCATGCCTACTCCCAGTTCCAGAAACACCAGCCTCCTGTTCCGATTCTGTCTTATAAAACCGGTATATCCGGCACAGGCGCGCTCCCACGCCTCGTCCTCAACGAAGTATCTGTCGCGCCGCAGATTGACCTCCATATCACCGCCGCAGACCGGACATTTCGGCACCAGCTCCGACGGTATTTTCAGATTTTTCTGCTGGGCCACCATGGCTCTTACTTCCTTCTCGTTCTCGTACAGCTTCTTATGACAGGCCTTTGCACACTGAAACATACCGTAATCGCCCTGAGTTGCAAAGATCCGTTCTTCCGGAAATCCCGCCAGCTGAAACTGATGGTCCACGTTCGTTGTCAGGATAAAGTAATTCCTGTCTTTCACCAGCTGATACAAATCCAGATAGGGCTTTCCAGCCGGAACATCGTAGCGGTTACAATAAATATGCCGGCTCCAGTACGCCCATTTTTCCTCCTGTGTGGGAAACGGGTAAAAACCGGCCGAATACATATCTGTCATACCATAGCGCTCAATAAAATCACTGAATTTCTCCCGGAAGCGCCTGCCTGTATACGTTAAACCGGCGGAGGCCGACATCCCGGAGCCTGCTCCGACGACGACCGCCTCCGCTTCCTCGATAAGTCTCCTCACCGTGGACTGCCATTCGCTCATGGTATTCCCTCCTTTTTTTGTGCTCTCACCAGGAATCTCTCATCCGAGAGTGTGTCTGAAAATTAATTTCCGCCACACTCCAGGACTCCTTCGTCTTCCTGTCTGAATTATAAACCGCTGCAGCACTTACAGCAAGAACGCACAAAAAAGTGGGATAGTAACCGATTCGTTTCTTAGTATCCGGCAGATACTATTGCTATCTCCATTACCGGTAGAGCACATAGTCCTGCATCTCACGGATGAAACCGGCCTTTTTTAATAATTCGCCGGCATTTTCCGGATATTCCTTCAAAATCAGGCGCTTCTGGTCAGGAAATAAAAGCTTTCTCTGAAAACAGCGGACGAAATCAGAAAGCACAGCCTCCATCCCTTCTTCCTCAAAGAACCTGAGAACCTTTCCCTGGCGCTCCATCACTGCGGCCGTCCTTCCCTGCCGGAAAGCGACAGCTGTCCCCGGCAGATTCATAAAGCTTCTGTCCTCCGGCTGTTCCAGAGCCTTTCCCCATATCTGCGCCGGATCTGCTGCATTCAGCCAGACCACGTCATCATCCGGCTGCTTTAAAGCCGCTGTCACGCTCTCATAGTCCTCTTTCCGGATAAACTGCGCCCCCGACATACCGGATACATAGTATCCGCGTCTCACTTTTCCCGTGTATTCCCAGATCCGAAGCACATCCAGGGCCTTTCTCCAGGCCATTGTATCCGGCTCCGCCTTAGCTTCGTCCGTACCGCCGGTTGACAGCACATAGGCAGAATCCATGCAGGGATCGCATGCTTTGCGGTAGGTCTCTTTACAGAGGACCGCCGTTTCCTTTAAAAACAGGTCCAGCCACTCTTCCATGGTCCTTTTCTTTACCGGACGCACAATATCCCAGCGACCTGCAGACAGCGCCATCACCCGTGCATTCACCCGCTGCCTCGCCGTTGCCTTCTTCACCTTTTCCCGATTCTGCCACTGTCTCACCGGCACAAAGCTGTCCGTACAGACAAGACCTTTTTCTGCCAGCTTAAGAAGCACCTCCTGGACGCTGTCCTTCTTCGGTACCTCCGTAAGGAACTTGAGGAAACTGGCTCCCCGGCGCATCAGCTCCTGATACAGCAGCTTCTCATCACCCTCCAGTTCCTCCGAAAGCCCGGAAATCGGCGCCTCCCAGTCGATATCTTCATACCGGTAGAAAGCCAGTGTCCCATCAGGCTTCATCTGCCAGAAATAGTCGCCCTGTGCCAAAAGCCTGTCGAGCATGGCTTCGGTGTAATTTTTTACACGCCGTGCAAAAAAGACGGATTCCCAGAATTTGACCGGATACGTCCTTCCGCAGATCTGTTCCACCGCTCGCCTCAGCTGTTCCTCGCCCGGCGCGGCAACAAAGACTTTTTGGGCCGCCAACGCCGCATAATGCGCCGGCGGCTGAGTCACAGCCTCCAGACGCATGCCTTTGATTGACGCGCGTCTGGCCCTGTCGTAGAGCTTTGCATGGTAAAAGATCCCGTCGTCCTCCACCACGAGTGATTCTGCCGTCAGCTTTTCCAGTATGCATTCCGCCATACCTTCCGGGTAAAAGTACCGCTCTCTCACCGCTTCCCTATTCTGCCCGCCGCGGTAATAGAGCATCCGCCGTACAATATGCATGGCCGCTTCCTCATTCCCCTCCAGAAGAGCCAGCTCATACTCTTCCCGGTGTTCTGCTGCAATCCATATCCCAGGCTCCATGTAGGAAACCAATTCTCTCTCCGCCAGATTCTTCAGCCACTCCACCGGCACAGGCAGTTCTCCGGCAATTAAATCGCCTTCCATCATCAAAAGGGAATGAAGCTGGTCTTCATCCTCCGGAAGCTTCTTCCGCGCCTGAACCCTGGCCAGCTCCTCCGCCTGCGGCTTTATCATATCAGTCTGCTTCAATTCCTCATAGACAGCCTCACGGATTTCCTGCGTAACCGGCGAATACTCATACATCTCCGCCGCTTCCGCCTGCCACTGGAACGGAAGAGACATGGGCGACGGCACATCCACACAGACTTCCCGTACTGTAATGAGCCCAGACCTGATATCGCCCAGGATCTTTATTACGCCGTCGATATCCCACTGGTCCTCCAGACATTCCCGCTTCGTCTCCCGGATCAGGGGATGGCCCGGTTCGTTAATCAGGGAGGAGAGCATCTCCGTGCTCTTCAGCCGCTGCATCCAGAGCGGCTGACGGCCATTCCGCTTCATTCCCATCATAAGTGCGCGGGCCGCATTATAGCGAAAGGTCATATTGAACAGAGGCGTCAGGGGAAGCGCCGCCTCCAGAACACTCCTGGCCTGTCCCTCCTCAATCTTAAACAGCAGCCCTTCCGGAAGAACGTCATCTCCATAAGGATACAAAAGAAAGCCGTCCTCCTCATCCACGCAGCCGATATCAATTCCGCATAACTGTCTGGCCGTATGCTGCAAAAGAAGAGACAGCGGTGCATTGACCCGTCTCCCAAACAGCGCGTGCACCATGACCTGATTGCTTCCCGTATGATCTCTGAACCGTTCCACAACGATCGTCCTGTCATCCGGAAGACCTCCGGTTACCACTATCTGACGCCTCAAAAATGAAGCCGCGTTGCAGGCCGCTGCGCCGTCGAGACCAAGCCGGGTAAGCGTGCCTGTCAATGCGTCTGAGCCACTCACCGGTTGACCATTTTCAGATGCTTGACTATCGCCTGTTTGATCTTCCCCGGCCTCCGCCGCCTTTCCCAGCTCCCGGAACAGCCTTCCGAACGCCAGACTGGTGCGAAGCGTCCTGCCTCTCGTCTCCCCCTTCCAGAACGGCAGCCTGGCTCCCTCCGCCGGAACCTGCGTCACTACCACAGTATCCCGGTCCTGGCTGACGATTTTCCACGCAAAAGATCCAAGCACAAACTTATCTCCAATCTGGGATTCATACACGAACTCCTCATCCAGTTCTCCCAGCTTCACTCCATCCTCCGTCTTCGCCGCGTAGAGCCCCTTATCCGGGATGGTACCACCTGCCGCGACAGCCAGCATACGGCTGTAGGCGTCTCCGGTCACCCGCTCATGAATCCGGTCATAGAGCACCCGCGGACGCACCGGAATCTCTCTTCCGTGTTCGTAATCACCAGCCAGCATCCGCAGCACGCCTTTTACGTCCTCTCTCGTCACATCGCGAAAGGAATAAGCCCTGCACAGAATATCCATCACATCGTCCACGCTGTACCCGTCGCCTGCCGCCATGGACACCAGATGCTGGGCAAGCACATCGAGACAGAGCCTCGGCGGCTTCGTATGCTCGACTCCGCCCAGTCTGGCGATCTCGGCAGTCATGCCGCAGTAGACGCTCTCCGGGGCTGTCCTGGGATACATATACATCACGCTGACCGACCCCGGATTATGGCCCGCCCGGCCCAGCCGCTGCATCGTACTGGAAACTGTGCGCGGACAGCCGATCTGCAGGACCTGGTCTATCTCGCCTACATCGATACCCAGTTCCATGGAGGAGGTGGCGCACAGAAGCCGGAGCCGTCCTTCTCTTAAGTCCTGCTCTACCTCCGCCCGCTGTTCCTTCGAAAGACTTCCGTGATGAACTCTGGCAAACCCGTCACCGCCCAGCAGGTTGACGTAATAGGCCAGCTTTTCCGCATACCGGCGTCCTTCCGAAAATGCAATCACGCTTCTGCAGTCCAGACACTTCTGATAAACCGCCATCCCCAGTTCTTCCCAGACCGGATCCTTCCTTCTCCCGTTGGCCGGAGTCGTTCCCACCACCTCAATTAAGACCTTCTTCTCCATGGCCGGAGCGCAGATAACTACTGGCTCGGGGGATAAGTATTCCGCAGACAGCTCCAACGGCTCTATCGTGGCCGACAGGCCGATGCGCTGGAGATTACGGCCGCAGAGCCGGTCCAGCCTTGCGATGGAAAGCATCAGATGAGCTCCCCGCTTCGTATCGATCAGAGCGTGAAGCTCATCGATGATCACCGCCTCAGCTGTCTTCACGATCCCCTGGCCCGACCGTGAGGTCAGCATCAGGTAAAGCGATTCCGGCGTGATAATCAGAATATGGGGCGGATGCTTCACCATTCTCTGGCGGTCCTTCTGGGGCGTATCCCCAGTTCGGATCGCTACAGTGATCTCCTGCTGCCCTTCTTCCCTTTCGATACCATCAAGCGGCCGTCTCAAGTTTTCCCGTATATCGCCAGCCAGTGATTTCAGCGGCGAAACGTAGATCAGATAGAGCTTTTCCTCCAGCCTTTCCTCCCTGGCCAGCGTACTTAACCGGTCAATGAAAACGAGAAATGCGGACAGCGTCTTGCCGGTACCCGTAGGAGCGCTGACCAACACCGGCTTTCCTGCTGCAATCGCCGGCCACGCCTCCTCCTGTACCTTTGTCGCTTTCCCGAATGTCTCCGCAAACCAGCCGGCTGTGGGCTCTGAAAAAATCTTAAGAATATCGTCCGCCATCGTAACCTCCATGCAAAACCACCGTCAGACCGGCCGGTTCCTGTTTTATATCATTCCATGCAAATGATTTTTCTAATCATACCATACTTTACTCTGGATTAACAGGTGCCTTTTTCCAGCGTTTTAACTCTGGGAAAAACTGTTTCATCATATTCCGCGCCTCTTCCTCACTCATGCCGCTGTTCACTCCCGCCATCATAGGGACACAGCCTTCAATCATCTCTTCCATGGTACAGTCCATCGTGAACGCCCCATCATGATAGCAGTAATTACAGTAATCTTCACTCCTGCTTCCGTCTTCGTTCGTTCCATACAGTTCATCCGTATCTCCCATCGGCATACCACAGCTTTGACAATACTTTTCTTCCATTTTTCTTCCTCACAGTTCTTTTATCTCAGACTCCTTTGTCTGGATCTTAATCCTATCACGACAAACACGTCAACTGTATGTCATGATTATCCGGGATTTCCGTTTATTTTTAGTATCAATTTTCCCGAACCGGGTAATGGAAATCCCTGACCGCTTCATTAAAGTAATCATTGGATGGGCGTAGATATAATCACGGATCGTTGTCACAGCGTCCTTAAACGGGGCTGCATGATAAGGGGATTTGTCGCGCCTGAATCTCGTATCCCGGTTCAGACGGTATATAAGATTCTTTGGTGCCAGTCCAATCACCGACGGATCTTTTTCCGCCAGGCGTTCCATCACCATCTGAAGCAGCTCTTCAAACTCTGCCGCCGCCTGTTCCTTAAATGCCTTGTGGTCTGCCATCCATTTTAAGTCATTGTTCCGCTCAAGTTCTTTTAAAAAGTCCATGATACAGTTTTCTCTCATCACACCGCCTCCTATGCGTTGGAAATCATAGAATAGCAGTCCGATTTCAGAAATTCATCCAGATACTGTCGCGCTGCCCTTGTCGTCCGATAGGCTGGCAGGGAAGAAAAGACCAGAGACCGGTCATCGATCTCTTCCATCGCCGTCTTGCACTCCTGAAGGAACTCTGTATTTTCCTCCAGACTGGTATACTCCGGCTTCTCCGGATTCACCCTGTGAGTCGCGATCGCATAGGAAATCCGTTTACTGCAGGAACAGACCCCTTTACCGCTTAAGCCGCAGTATTCATCCAGAAAACCAGCCATCTTTTTCTTAATTCTGGACAGTCTCTGCCTGTAGGCCTCCGGAGAAATCTCCAGTATCTCGGCTGCCAGACGGCTGTCCACATGAAACATGGTTCCGAGTATGTAAATACAACGGCTGTCCGTATCCAGGCACTGAAGCATCACGTTCGTACAGGAGAGCTTTAATTCCTGCTCCAGCAGGTTACGGTCCACCCCCATCGTTAAGTCCGGTATATCCTTTTCTTTTCCGCTCACAATATCTTCGCCGTAGTATTCGAAGCTCAGCGGATGCTGTGCAAACATACTCTTTCTATAGTTTTTCAGATGATTGACCGCAATGCGGAATACCCAGGTGGTAAAAGCGCTCTCCCCACGGAAGGAGGCCAGATTGGTCATTACCCGGATCAGTATTTCCTGCGACGCATCCTCCGCGTCATGAATGGTCCCCAACATACGCAGGGAGAGATTAAAAACCAGATCCTGCACCCCTGTGAGAAGCTGCTCCAGAGCTCCTTTGTCCCCCTCTGCTGCCAGTCTTACCAGCTTTTGTGTTTCCATTTGTTCCTTTTCGTTCATGTCTTTTTCCTCTCTTTCGCTTTTTGCATATAACGGTTCCTGCATATCTTATTCCTGCATCCAATTAGACAATTTAATATCAGATTTGTGACATAAAACTTCAAATAAAACAGAAAGTTCTTGAAAGCGCTGGTTTTCTGTGATATTATACAGTTACAAATAAATATAAGTTCTTCGGGGCGGGGTGTGATTCCCCACCGGCGGTATAGTCCGCGACCCACTGTAACAGTGGTTGATCTGGTGTAATTCCGGAACCGACAGTATAGTCTGGATGAGAGAAGAAATTGTGTGACAGGCAGCAGTGCCTGACACGGTTTGATATGAATTATGACGCCCTGGATCAATTATCCAGGGTTTTTTTGAGTTCCGCAAGCCGGACTCTCTGTTCTGTCAGCCGATCATCAGAACTGCAGGAAGCCGCATGATTCCTCTTAGAGATGAACTTACAAAACCAAATTTCAGGAGGATACAACAATGAAAGAAAACAAACTGCTGTCAACAAAAAATGTGGTATTAATGGGCATGTTCGGCGCGCTCGCCGGTGTTCTGATGATCTTCGAGATACCGCTGCCATTTATCGCACCCAGCTTCTACGGTCTCGATTTAAGCGAGGTGCCGATTCTGGTAGGTACGTTTGCGCTAGGACCGATTGCCGGCGTCGTAATGGAACTTGTCAAGATCCTGGTTAAATTAGTTTTAAAGCCAACCAGCACCGGATTTGTAGGCGAATTTGCCAATCTGATGATCGGATGTTCCCTGATTCTGCCGGCAGGCATTATCTACCGCTTCCATAAGACAAAGAAAAGCGCGGTACTTGGCATGGCCGCAGGCGCTGTCATGATGGCTGTAGTCGGTGTTGTCATAAACGTGTATATCCTGATCCCTTTCTATTCGAATTTGATGCCGCTGGATACGATTATCCAGGCAGGCGCCGCCATTAATCCGGCAATCAGCAATGTATGGACTTTCGCCCTCATCTGTGTCGGACCGTTCAATATTATTAAAGGAATTACCGTGTCCCTGATTACATCACTCGTATATAAGAGAATCAGCGTCATTATCCACAGTGCCGGAAGATCTGAGAGGCGATCACAGGCACGCACGTAATTTCATCAGTAAAAGGAATCCTATTCTAAAAGATTGTTTAAGAAAGCGCAGCATCTATAATCGGATGCTGCGCTTTCTTCACTCTGATACCTCTTTATTCTCTGGGACCCACGATAAAATCCGCATACAGTTCTCTCCTGCTGCCGCCGACCGGCCGCACGCCCTTGATGATCCGATATCTGCCGGACTCCAGTTCTCCATACAGGCGTTCCAGGTCCACCGTAAGCGCCTTATAGGAGCCGGAGCTCACCTGATAGGTAATGCTGTTCCAGATCACGTCAGGATTCACCGGTACTTCCGACATCTCCATGCCGTCAATTCTCATGAGCCTCATCTCATCTCCAAACAGGACCGGCGATCTGGACTGGTTATTTATCTCCAGAACCAGCTTTTTTTCAAATGCCTCCTCCTCCGACCGTTTCAAATCCAGAAACAAATCAGCTTCCGGCTTAAACGGCCGGTCCGCCTCCATAGCCGCAGGATCTTCTCCGACAAAGGAGGCGTCTGTAGAAATAAGAAAGCCATATTCCGCCCGGCTTCCGTCATCCCAGACAAGCTCCAGCTTGAACCCTCGCAGTATGCCGCCTGTCATATATGCAGACATGTCCGAGCTCAGCATCGCATTCACATTGGGCGTGAGACAGAACCTCATCTCGTGGTTGTCATACTCCAGTTCCGTTGTTATGATTGACTTTTCATCGTAACGGGGGCTCCCGTCTTCTTTCAGGATATAATCGGAGAGGATCGCCTCGTCCGGCTGCTTATCTCCGGTCAGTTCTATGGTAATCCACCGCCCCAGCGGCAGATACGGAATCTCCCGTTCCTCTTTTGCAAGCACGGTAAATGGCTCCGGTCCGCAGGCCGCCGTACTGACCGTATCGCCGTCATCTCCCGGTTCATTCCACAGGATCACACCGGATGCGCTGGGAATCTCCCTGCTCTTCCTCTCCTGAGTCACTCTGATCTGTGGAAGCGGATCACCCTTTACCACCTTGAAAAAGTACTGGTAATGGGAGTAATTCTTCTCATCTCCCTGTGAAAATTCCAGCTGCACGTAATAGTCTTTTCCATTTACCGGGATGAGAATATCGGATGGGTTCATCACCTTTCCGCTGTCCACCGTATCAAACCCCATACTGTAAATGATGTAATGAATGGGATTGTCCCCATTCCCCTTGACCTTTATCTTAAAGTCATCCGCATAGAAAACCTCCGGCATATGGTACTCTCCGTCCGTCTCCTTTACGATCTTCTCCGGAGTAAGCCAGAGGCCGCAGGACGCCGCCTCCTGCTCCTTTCCATCTTTATCTGTCTCTGTTGTCAAATTATTCGTCCAGTTCTCCAAAGGCACGTAACTGATACCGTTGGATACCACCGTCACTTCCCGTTCTTCCACCGGCTGTTCCGTGGGCCTTTCGGCGGTTTCCTTCGTACATCCAGCCAAAGTAACGGCCAGAACCAGCATTGTAAAAATCATTCGGAAATATCCTGCCATCCGTATTCCCCCTGCCTGCCGCAATCTGATTTCCCCATTCTCTCTTTATCATACCATAAGAGAACAGGAATTTCTTTGCGATAACCTGACGATTTCTTTAATATCCAAATCCATACCAGCGCTTCAGACTCCCCTCGTTAAATACGTATTCCGGCGTCACAAGAGGATAGTTCAGTTCCGCAGCATAGTACCACGGATCGTCCCCGTGAAGGGGATTTTTTATGATCTGAAATTCCTGGGCCGGCATATAGCCCTGAGCCAGCAGAAAACAGCGGCTGCCGTCTCTGTTCTGCGCCACATCAGCCACCATGACGCAGTGTCCCGGACTCCCGCCCTTTATAAACATGTCTCCCGCCTGGATATCGCTCACATTTACAGGAACCGCCTCCTCGTTTAAGGAGAGTGTACCAGCGTAGATCATCACTGTTCTTAAGTATTTTAAAAACGTCTCATATGAATCGTCGGAACCGGATTTTGAAACCCAGGAAGTTTTATTTCCATCTACCACCAGTCTCTTTCCTGATTTCCAGGCCGGATAATCCATTAAAAATCCATTGGTTAAATGAAACGCAATTTTATCGTAGTCCCCCATCTTCCAGAAATACTCCGAGTAGATGCGGATAATACTGTCGGCGCACTGCTGCAGATCACCATCAAACACTGGCATGGAAAATACCGCCGCATGGGCGCTCTGATTTTGTTTCTCACTTCCGTCGTAGAGAAGGACAGGGCTCTGATCCGGTTTCATCGCATATCGCCTTAAATATCCCTGAAAGCTTCCCATTTCCTTGGGAATTCTCGTATAGCCTTCCGGTGTAAAGAAGCGTTCCTCCAGAGTCTTTCCTTCCGGATTAATCAGAGAATCCCGCTTTTCCGATGACTTCTCCTGATCCGTCACATCATCATCGCCGATCAGATAGATGATCTCCTCCTCTTTCTGCGGTGCAGACGCAGCAGGAACCTGCTCACCGGCATAGGTAACGCTCTGGCCCCCGGTTTTGCATCCCGCCGACAGAACCGCCAATATTAAACTGCCGCATATCACCGTATATCTGATGGTTCCCCTCATACTTTTCCTTTCCATCTGCACCATGAACTGCCCGCTCCGGCAGGGACTTTCGCTTCTTTTTTATTGTAGCATAAGTCTCCCGCGATTACTACACGGAAAATTGTCAGGGGCCATGCCGCTATTTCTCGAATACAAACCGGATCGCACCGGACTTCTTCTCCCCTGCCTTCACGGTCTGAAGCCCGGATTCACGGACGAATCCTTTTGCAAAAAGGTTAAAACAATCGGTCGAACAGGACTGGTTTTCGATGCAGAAGAACGGCGCCTTCGGAGTAAACACGACAATATGACCAAATTCCTCTGTGGCTTCCAGTTTTACCTTGCAGTCGTTATAGAAGATTTCCGCATGCGCTCCCGCCTGGCAGTCCGTATATACGTGATCCAGGGAAAGGCTGTCCACCAACGCGGGTGTGCGTAAATCCGGTACCGTCTCTCCTGCCGGAATCAGCTTCCCGGTAGGAATCTTCTCCTCCGTCATTTCCATAACAGAAGCGGCTGGAACGGTGATCTTCACTTCCTGTTCTCTCTTATTGAAATACGGATGGACCGCGATGCCATAGGACATTTCTCTCTCTCCGCAGTTTTCCACCTCATAGCTCCAGACCACCTCGTCAGGCAGCGCCTTGACCGTTATCCTTAATGTACTTGGGAATGGAAACATCGGGTAATCCGGCTGCGCCTCATTCCACAACAGAACACCAGTCACCAGGGCTGTCTGTCCATCTGCCTCCGCCGCCTTCACCTCGAAGGGCAGATTCTTCACCAGACCATGCATCCTGGCATCATACTGCCTTCCAAAGGCCTGAATCTTTAAACCCTCCGAGCGGTTAGGCGTCGGATAGAGGACCGGTACTCCGTACGTCGCCTTTCTCTGATAGCGTTCCTCTTCCCAGGCAATCATCTGGCGGCCTTCCCAATCCATCTGATAGATATTCATGCCATCCTCCGGATTCACGAATACTTCCATGGATTCATTCTGAAGAAGGTACCCTTCTTTTCCATTCCAAACGGATTTCTCAACTTTCATCTTCTCTTCCTCCAGTCAAATCAGCTTTTTTTAGTATAACACAAACCGTCCTTTTTTTCCACCGCACACGTCCTTTCTGGTCATTTCTTTTCTCAGAAAATCCCTGGCTTTCCAGAATCCGCAGATCCCGCCTTACCAAATCTCATTGCACCTCTATTACACAAAAAACAGCCGGACAGATCACGCGGTAATCACCGCGTAATCCTCCTGCTGTCATCATTTACTCTCTATGTGCTTTTCACTTTATTATAACCTTATTTTCTGAGGCCGGAAAACGCAGAATGCCCAGGCCAGGCTGCCGTTCAAATCATAACACGCTTATGCAGCGATCCCCGTCTTATGCAAATGGATTTTCAGACGGATAGAGCATCCCCTTCGGCTGGTTGAATCCGATATCTTCCACGCCCAGATATTTGAATACTTCAAATAATGCCTTTCCGAAATGGCCGAACGCGACTGCTCCGTGGTGTGGATAGTTCTTCTCGATCAAAACGTGACGGTAGAATCTGCCCATCTCCGGGATTGCGAAGATTCCGATGGAACCGAAGGAACGTGTCGCAACCGGAAGAACCTCGCCCTGTGCAACGTAGGCGCGAAGCTGACAATCTGCCGTACTCTGTAAACGGAAGAATGTGATGTCGCCTGGAAGAATATCTCCCTCCAGAGTACCCTGTGTTACTTCCTCAGGAAGCGCTCTTGCCATGATCATCTGATACTTCATGGAACATGCGGAAAGCTTTCTGGAACATGTATTGCCGCAATGGAATCCCATAAAGGTATCCCTGTGTGTATAGTCGTATTTGCCCTTGATATCGCCGTCGTACATGTCATCCGGCACCGTATTGTTGATATCCAGAAGTGTTACCGCATCCTGGCTCACGCAGGTTCCGATAAACTCGCTCAGCGCGCCGTAAATATCTACTTCGCAGGATACCGGGATACCCATACCAGTCAGACGGCTGTTGACATAGCAGGGAACGAAACCAAACTGTGTCTGGAATGCCGGCCAGCATTTGCCTGCAATGGCAACGTATTTGCGGTAGCCTCTGTGCTCTTCGATCCAGTCAAGCAGCGTAAGCTCATACTGTGCCAGTTTCGGTAAAATCTCCGGCTTTAGGTTGCCCTCGCCCAGTTCTTTCTCCATATCTTTCATCACATCGGCGATTCTCGGATCATCCGCATGCTTGTTATACGCTTCAAATAAATCCAGCTCGGAGTTCTCTTCAATCTCCACGCCCAGGTTATAAAGCTGCTTAATCGGCGCATTGCAGGCCAGGAAATTTAACGGACGCGGTCCAAAGCTTATAATCTTTAAGCTGGATAATCCAACCAGCGTTCTGGCGATCGGAAGGAATTCCTCGATCATGTCCGCACATTCTGAAGCGGTTCCTACCGGATATTCCGGAATGTATGCCTTGATATTGCGCAGTCTTAAGTTATAGCTGGCGTTTAACATGCCGCAGTAAGCGTCACCGCGTCCCTGGGTTAAGTTGTCGCCGCTCTCCTCTGCCGCCGCGATAAACATGCTCGGTCCGTCGAAATGTTTTGCGAGCAGTGTCTCGGAGATCTCCGGTCCGAAGTTGCCAAGATAAACGACCAGTGCATTACATCCTGCCGCCTTCACATCCTCCAGCGCCTGTACCATGTGAATCTCACTCTCTACGATGCAGACCGGACATTCATAGATGTTCTTTGCATCATATTTGGCAGCATACGCCTCCACAAGAGCCTTTCTTCTGTTGACAGATAATGATTCCGGGAAACAGTCTCTGCTGACCGCCACAATTCCTACTTTTACTTCTGGTATGTTGTTCATATGTATTTTCCTCCTGATTCTTTCTATTTATTGTTCTGCCTGCTGCTTCACTGCTCATTGCCTACGTGCAGGTTTTCACCCTTTAAGCCAATAAAGGCATTTCCCGGAAGGCCGCCCTCCTCGTGGCCGATCAGCCATTTGTTTCTTGCAAAGAGTAATTCGTCCTCTTTATTCTTAATCTCCAGCGGCTCCATATCCGTGTTGGTTCCCTTTGGAAGGACAACCACACACCGGAAGCCTCCGTCTTCTACGTGGCAGGGCGCGTAGTGAAGCGTGGTGCCGTAGACTTCGATTACCGTTCCCGCCGGTACCAGGAAGGCCTCCATCAGAGATGTGTCGTACGTGTAATCTGCCCCGATATCCTGCTGTTTTCCGATGATCAGGACGAGATCCGTCACCGCAATGTTGATCTCAGAGTTTCTGTGGTATTCTACCGCGTTTAACTTCGTATTGTGACCGTTGCAGTAGCCGATCTGAATCGGAAGCTCCCCGTACACATTATTCTGAATGACTAAAGCCTCAGGCAGCGCCTCCAGCTCCGGAACGGATGGTACGTAGATAACATCGTCCGGGAGAGGTGTATGTTCCATCTCTTTTAATATACCGGTTACATCAAGACCGGTAATCACCTTTCCATAGGCAGAAAACGCTTTGTCTGAAATGTCTTTGATCTGCATTCCCATTTAAGTATTCCTCCTCTTCTCCTATAAAGCAGCAAGCTTCTTATAGCTGTTTTTCAAATTCCCATAAAGCTCTTTATAGAGTTCATGGTACGCCTTATATTTGCCAACCACACTCGAATCCGCTCCGGTGCTCTGTGCCTCAGAAATCAGTTCGTCGCAGGCCTCCTCCACGCTTTCGTAGATACCGCATCCGACTCCGGCCAGAATCGCCACGCCGAGTGCCGGACCTTCCGTCTGTCTTACCGTATTCACACTGCAGTCATATAAATCTGCCAGCATCTGTCTCCACACAGGGCTCTTGCCGCCTCCGCCGCAGGCCATCATACTGTCAACATCGATGCCCATCTCCTTTAATATGTCATTGCAGTCAGAGAGAGAGTAGGAAACACCTTCCATGACAGCACGCAGCATATGAGCCTTCGTATGAATCGCAGAAAGTCCAAAAAACACGCCGCGGCAGTCCGGATCCAGATGGGGCGTTCTCTCCCCCATCAAATAGGGAAGATAAATCAGCTTATCACTGCCAGCCGGGATATTTGCAATATCACGATTGATCAGGTCATAGACGTCCACGTCCTGTCTCGCAGCCTCTTCCACATAGTCCTGACAGAAATTATCCTTAAACCATTTTAAAGAAAGTCCGGCCGCCTGCGTCACGCCCATGACATGCCACGTTCCTGGCACTGCCGCGCAGCACGTATGCACGCGTCCCTTTGGGTCGATCGTTACCTGGCTGCTGTGTGCAAACACGACCCCGGAGGTTCCGATCGTCGTAAATGCCGTTCCGTCCTTTACGACTCCGGTACCGACTGCCGCAGCCGCATTGTCACCGGCGCCGCCCACCACCTTTGTCTCTGTGGAAAGTCCCGTCTTGTCCGCAATATCCGGCAGAATCGTTCCCGTAACCTCGCAGGACTCATAGACTTTGCCGAGAAGAGCCTTATCAATGTTCAATTTCTCCAGCACCTCATCCGACCAGCAGCGGTTTGGCACATCGAGAAGCTGCATCCCACTGGCATCCGACACTTCAGTCGCAAACACACCAGTTAATATGTAACGGATATAGTCCTTTGGAAGCAGAATATGCCTGCATCGCTCATAATTCTCCGGCTCGTGATTTCTCACCCATAAGATCTTCGCCGCCGTCCAGCCTGTCAGAGGCGGATTGGCCGTAATCTCAATCCATCGTTCCCGGGGCATGATCTCCAGCATCTCTTCCACTTCTTCTCCGGTTCTCTGGTCACACCAGATAATGGAAGGGCGGATCACATTCCCAGCTTCATCGAGCATGACAAGTCCGTGCATCTGACCGGAAATACCAATTCCCTTTACCTCGTCCTTTCCTGCGCCTGCCTTTTTCACCACGTCTTCCACGGTAGCAATCACCGCGTCCCGCCAATCCTCGGGTTTCTGCTCCGCCCAGCCGTTATGCGGCTGATACAGCGGATACTCCCTCGAAGCCGATGCAATTATATTGCCTTTTTTATCGAACAGCACGGTCTTCGTCGCCGATGTCCCCACATCAATACCAATTAAATATTCCATTTGCTGCCTCCTTACCTGTTTCACGCAATTTGCCATAGTTTTATTATACCGTTTTCCGTCAGATTACGTGAGCAGGAACTTGACCACCTAATAGCACTTTCTTGCCCTTTTCCTATATTCACTGGGCAGACAGCCGTAACGTTTCGCAAACGCCTTCGCAAACGCCCTGCTGTCCGAGAATCCGTGATTCACGGCAATATCCCCCAGCTCATGGGCTGAATGCACCATCTCCTTCACCGCGTACTCCACCCTCAAATCCTGCAGATAATCGCGGTAGCTGATATTGGCATACCTCTTAAATATTCTGGATAAATACGTAGGGGAAAAACCAAAGCGGTCCGCCACCTTTTCTAAGGACAGTGCCTCGTCGTAATGATTTTTCATATACTCTGTAATCTCCGACAGCTTCTCCAAATGGATCTTCTGCCTGATAATATCCGGAGCCTGAGCCTGATCCTTGAACTCCGTCAGAAGCAGATACTTGACAAATTCAAACAGCCCGTTGACCTTCAGCTCCCAGGCATACGTTTTCCTCTCATACGTCCGGTACATCTCCATCACAAGACCCATCAGCTTCCCATTCTGCTCCCCCGATCTCCTGGAAAATGACAGATACGGCTGCTCCTGCAAGTAAACCTCAAATGTCTGCACAGGAATCTGCAGTACCAGGGTCCGGTTTGGAAGCGGCGCGTCGATCGCGTGCACTTCATTGGAATTCACTATAATAAAGTCCTTCTCACCAATTGGAAAATGGTTCTCCCCCAGATAAAAATCGATCTTCCCCTCCATAACAAGAAAAATCTCAATCGACCGATGCCAGTGACTGGCCCTCTTATACTTCCCCTCTCCGCCCTCAAAGAGAAACAGCTTAAACGGCAAATTATCATTCGGTATAATCATCTCATGGCTGGAATCCATCTCTTCTCCTCTTAACATTCTTAAGACAGTCTCTGCAACTGACTCTGATAGAAAAACAGGCCATCCACTGTATCCATTGGCCTGCCTTTCCGGGTTACCTGTTATCTTTGTTCCAAAAGTTTTTTCAAACGTTCGATTTCCTTCTGCTGCTCCTCTATCTCCCGTTTACGTTCCTCTATCTCCCGCTGCTGTTCCTCTATCTCCCGCTGCTGTTCCTCTATCTCCCGCTGCTGTTCCTCTATCTCCTGCTGCTGTTCCTCTATCTCCTGCTTCTGTTCCTCAATCATATACTGCACTGTATTTCTATCCAGAATCTCCAATGCTTTCGAATACATACCCACCAACTCCTCTGGTTTTACCTGAAATTGAGCTATCTCTTCGTAAATTTCGCGGAAATCCGGGTATCTCTCTATAATTCTCATGATATCCTCCGGCCTGTCAGAACTTAAGAAGAGCAGCCATGCCTCTATTTCCTCATTTAAATTGTAAGTGATTTCCCGGAAAACATCAAGAGCCACAAAAATATATTTCTGCAGTAAATCCAGTTGCAGCCCCGTATCAAACACCTGGCTGGAGCGGTGAATATACTGTCCAGCTATTTTGTGAAAATCCGCGCTGCTGTTCTCAATCAGGACAATGGTATACACATTCTGAAGCTTCTTATATGTAGACCCATTCTCTTTCCTGCCTTTTATCCGACTATACTGCCGGAGTATCAGATCAGAAGAATAGCAGGCGGCCCGCTCTCCCGGAAATGCGTAGCCAATACGCTGAATTTCAATGTTCACCAATTCTCCGCTCTCAAGTTCTGCCAGGACATCCATAATCAGCAGAGAGCCTTCCGCCGTAATCCGGTTAGATTCCGGGGATAACACCCGTTTTACCGCCACCTTCTGCTTCATAATGCAGGAAAGCATCATGGATAAGCGGTCATTGTGTACATCCGGATCAAAAACCAGTTTAAAAAAGGGATCATAACTGATTTTCAGTCCGCTGCTTCCCATGGAAAACCCGATCAGCTCCTCCTGAAATTCATTCGTCAGGAGTTGAAACTTATGCCATATATCCGGATTGGTTTTCAGCATATCCAATACCTGTTCTCTGCTTCTTGTCATCAGCGGGAATAATGGCTTTCCGGTCTGTGCGTTCTGTGCCTCCCATCCCTTTAATCCTCCTTGCTTTTTTTGACTTTCTAATACCTGTTGTGGTTTCACCTGTGCCATATGCACTTTCCTCCTTAGATTCCTGCCTCTGAGCTTGCGGCCGATACAGCCATGAACGGTTCTGCAAATCACGGTTCTAAATAACCATTTTCCGACAATCCAAATACCGATTAGAATTACATAGAAATGTGTCTAAAGTTCAGCAGAAGATATCTGCCTGAATGAGTTTATTATACCTGATATTTACTATATTTTCAAGTATATTTTACTATTTATAAGATTATTTTTTTCACTAAACCTCCGATTACCCATTTAATTAGTGTCCGCAAAAGTTTCTGCAAAAATTCACAGTGCAAAGAGTCTGCCTTGCCGGACTTTCGCACCGGAGCGCGTTTTCTACAGCAGCCACTCTCCCCTGGCGCGGAGTACGGTCCTCGCAAAGCGCATAAAACACAAAAACCGCCCGCACAGGATCAGAAAGTGATCCCATGGGGCGGCGTAGCTTTTGCATATCTATAACTCAAAAATTATTCCTCGTCAGAATAAACCGGTGCATCTTCATCCATCTGAGACATATCCTGCATCTGAAGAGCCTTCATGCTCAGGCTGATCTTTCTGTCGTCTTCATTGAAGTCAACAACCTTAGCCTCGATCTCCTGACCGATGGATAATACGTCTGATGGCTTATCTACATGATCCCTGGAAATCTGAGATACATGAAGCAATGCATCTACACCTGGTTCCAGCTCAACGAATGCGCCGAAATCAGTCATACGTGCAACTCTGCCGGTTACAATATTGCCTGCTGCGTACTTCACAGCGGCATCCTTCCACGGATTGGTCTCCGGGAACTTTAAGCTTAATGCGATCTTATCACCATTGATATCCTTGATTAAGACTCTCATCTTCTCGCCGGCTTTGAAAACCTTCTTCGGGCTCTCAACTCTTCCCCAGCTCATCTCGGAAATATGAAGTAAACCATCTGCGCCGCCAAGGTCGATGAATGCACCGAAATCGGTTACGTTCTTAATCGTTCCTTCTACGACATCTCCCGGATGGATTCTCTCAAATAATTCTTTCTGCATCTCGGCTCTCTTGGCAACCATAAGCTGCTTTCTGTCACCGATAATTCTTCTTCTCTTCGGATTGAATTCGGTAATTACGAATTCGATCTCCTGGTCTGCATACTTGGATAAATCCTTCTCATATGTGTCGGATACCAGGCTTGCCGGAATAAAGACTCTCGCCCCTTCAACTACTACGCTTAAACCGCCGTCCAGAACAGCAGCTACCTTTGCGGTAAGAACCTCATGGTTCTCAAACGCTTCTTCTAATCTCTTGTTTCCTCTGTCAGCTGCCAGTCTCTTGTAAGATAACGCAACCTGGCCTTCGCCATCGTTTACCTTAACGACTTTCGCTTCCATCTCATCACCAACAGATACAACAGTTGCGAGATCTAAATTCTGGTCATCCGTGTACTCATTACGCGGGATGATGCCGTCGGATTTAAAACCTATATTCAAGACGATTTCATCTTCTTTGACGTCGATGACTTTACCTGTGACGATCTCTCCTGTACGTATTGTTTTTAATGATTCCTCTAACATTTGTTCAAAACTTAACTCTGACATTAGTATGAACCTCCTCGATAATATGATTCGGGGTTGAAGCCCCGGCTGTAATACCTACGCTGCGCACAGAACTTATACATTCAGGATCTAAATCACCTAGTGTCTGGATATAGTAAGTGTTCTTACATTCCTTTTGGCATATCTCGTACAGCTTCTGGGTATTGGAACTCGTCTTCCCACCAACCACGATCATGGCGTCCACTTCTGAAGCTATCCGTCTTGCTTCCACCTGTCTCTCCTGTGTTGCATTGCAAATCGTATTTAAAACAAGTATATCATAACGCGTTTTAGAAAATTTTTCAACTAAATCTTGAAATTTCTTGTAATTAAATGTCGTCTGGGACACGATACACAGCTTTTCACCCTCTGAAAACGGCAAATTGTCCACTTGGTCGGGTGTTTCCACCACTAAAGTATTATCATTTCCCCAGCCTTTAATACCCTGCACCTCCGGATGCGATTCATTTCCAATGATGATCAGGCGTCTTCCCGCCTGATTCTGTTCCTGTGCGATCTTATGAATCTTCTTCACAAACGGGCAGGTGGCGTCCACAATCTCGATGCCATTTTCTTCCAGGATATCGTAAACATGCTTTCCCACACCGTGGGATCGTATGATGACGATTCCGTCGCGGAGTGCCTTAAGCTCCTCCTCTGACTCGATGACCCGTACGCCCTTTTCCTCAAAATCCTTTACCACTTCTTCGTTGTGGATGATCGGACCGTAGGTATAAATCGGTTTTCCGGCGTGCTCTATCTGTTCATATACCTTGTCCACGGCGCGTTTGACGCCGAAACAGAAGCCCGCGGTCTTAGCAACAATCACTTCCATAACGTTTTGTCTCCTCACTAGCCAATCCCTTTTTCTGCCGCCAGCCGGAGTATCTCGCCGATCACCTCGTCGATGGTCAGACCGGAGGTATCGACCAGAACCGCATCCTCTGCCTGCTTCAGCGGAGAGTTTTCTCTGTGCATATCGCGGTAATCTCTCTCCTCAATCTCCTTTTCGATTTCCTCCAGGCTACACGGCTCGCCCTTTTCAGTCAGCTCGTCGTAGCGGCGTTTTGCCCGCACCGCCGTGCTCGCTGTCAGATAAATCTTTAAATCCGCTTCCGGGAGCACGCACGTTCCGATGTCCCTGCCGTCCATGATGACATTCTCATTTCTGGCCAGTTCCTTCTGCAGCTCCACCAGCTTCTCGCGGACTGGTAAGTATATGGAGGAGGCAGAGGCCATCTGGCTGACCTCCTCCGTCCGGATCAGACCGGACACATTTTCTCCGTTTAATATCACCTGCTGGGCGCCGTTCTCATAGGAAATGGTGACGCCCACCTCTTTTACCGCCTCCGAAATCACGGCTTCCTCGTCCGGTCCGATTCCTTTTCGTAAAAAATACAGCGCCATGGCCCGGTACATGGCTCCGGTGTCCACATAGACGAAGCCGAGTTTCGCAGAAACAGCCTTTGCGATGGTACTCTTGCCTGCCCCTGCCGGGTCGTCTATTGCAATGTTATAAATCTTTGACATCCTTGACTCTCCTTTAATCTTTGGGGACGCGCCCCCGTTCTGTCTCTTCTGCCGCGCAGGCGCACGTCTGATTTCCAGTCATTCAAGATCCGGTCCGGCAGCCTCGCTTCCGGCCGTCCAGGCGGTGGACCAGGCGATCTGGAGGTTAAAGCCTCCTGTCACCGCATCCAAATCGAGCACCTCCCCGGCAAAGTAAAGCCCGGAAACCAGCTTCGACTCCATGGTAGAGGGATTCACCTCTTTCACAGATACGCCGCCCTGCGTAATGATGGCCTCGTTGTAATCGCGAAGCCCCGTAATCGTCACGGTAAATGATTTCGTCGCCTGGATTATCTGTTTCCGTTCTTCCCTGGTGATCTCATTCACCTTCTTTTCCGGAGAAATCCCGCTCCGTTCCACCATGACCGGAACCAGCTTGGATGGGAATAAATGAACCAGCGCATTCTTAAACTGCTTGTTTAAAGTCCCCTCAAATTCACGGAGAAGCCGTGCATCCAGCTGTTCCTCCGACAGCGCCGGTTTTAAGTCGATGACGAGAGAAAGCGGTCCTTTCTTCAATTCCTTCACGGCGTAGCTGCTGGCGCTTAAGAGCACCGGTCCGCTGACTCCGTAATGGGTGAAAAGCATCTCCCCGAACTCCCGGTAGATTACCTTTTTGCCGCGCATCACCGTGGCCTCAATGTTCTTTAATGAAAGGCCCTGCAGCTCCTTCACCACCGGTTCCTTCACCACAAACGGCACCAGGGCCGGTGAAAGCTCCGTCACTGTGTGCCCGGCCGCTCCGGCAAACCGGTATCCGTCCCCTGTGGAGCCTGTAGTCGGATACGACAGGCCGCCGCAGGCCACAATTACCGCATCTCCGTACACCTTCGTCTCCGCGCCGCCCTTTTTCAGGAGAATCCCGCGGCACCGGCCGTCTTCCAGAAGAAGCTCCTTTACCTCCGAGTGAAGGTGAACCTCCGCTCCCAGTCTCCCAAGCATTCCGGACAGCGCCTTAATCACGTCCGAAGACTTGTCGGACACCGGAAATACCCGGTTTCCCCTCTCGGTCTTCAGCGGACAGCCCGCCTCCTCCAGAAGTGCCATCATATCAAAATTATTAAATCCATAAAAACTGCTGTAAAGGAATTTGGAATTTGTCACCACATTCCGGAACAAATCCTCGGTGTCGCAGGCATTGGTCACGTTACAGCGCCCTTTGCCCGTGATAAAGACCTTTTTCCCCAGCTTTTCATTCTTCTCAAAAATATGGACGGTGCCGCCATTCCTGGCTGCTGCAATGCCTGCCAGCATCCCCGCGGCGCCACCGCCCACAATGATTACTGTTTTCATTTCCTGCCTCCTGCTCCCTATTAATTTACACTAAAAGACAGGAAAACACAAGTGTTCCCTTTTATTTCACAGGATTATGACTGCTGACAGCCATATCCTGCATCGGATCGGCTGGCCGGTCTCCTCAGTCTTTCCCAGACTTTGCAGGGATTAAAGTTCTTAATGCGCAAAATTTTTCGTTCAGGGAAATGTCACCTGTTTGAGCGACAGCGAGTTTGGGCATTTCCGGCTTTTAGAAAATTCTGCATTTAGAACTTTATGCCCGAAACCGGAACTGGAAAGACTGAGCCGGCCCGGCCGATCCGGACTGCGGTACTTGGCAGGAGGAACTGTAACTGCTGACGTTATAGTATACGCCCTGTAATCTGCGGCTATTTGCCGCACGCCTTTACCCGCTCCTCCAGGGCATCGACCACAGTCCTTAAGACCTTCACGCGGGCATAATATTTGCAGTTGCCTTCCACGACAACCCACGGCGCGTACGTTGTGGAGGTGCGCACCAGCATCTCGTTGACAGCGGTCTCGTACTGGTCCCATTTTTCCCGGTTTCTCCAGTCCTCGTCCGTAATCTTCCACTCTTTCGCCGGGTTCTGCTGGCGTTCCTTGAATCGGCGTTCCTGCTCGTCCTTGTCAATATGGAGCCAGAACTTGATGACCACGGCTCCGGCATTGGCCATGTGGGCCTCCATCTCGTTGATTTCCTGATAGGCCCGCTTCCAGTCCGCCTCCGAACAGAAGCCCTCGATCCGTTCCACCATGACGCGGCCGTACCACGTCCGGTCGAAGACGGCGATATGGCCCGCCTTCGGAACGTTGTTCCAGAACCGCCACAGATAATGGTGCACCTTCTCGATATCATTGGGGGAGGCGGTCGGGTTCACACGGTATCCGCGTGGATCCAAATGGCTGGTGAGCCGTTTGATAGCGCCGCCCTTTCCGCCTGCGTCCCAGCCCTCAAATCCTAAAACCACAGGAATTCTCAGGCGGTAAATCTCGCTGTGCAGAAACTCCAGGCGCTTCTGGAGCCGATCGATCTCTTTTTTGTACTCTTCCTTGGTCAGCGTCTTCGTCAGATCCACACCGGAGAGCACGCCGTTTTGATACCTCTCTTCCTTCACCGGAGGTTTCTCCGACACTTCCGGCTTCGGAGCCGCTTTCTCTCTCAAGGCCGCCTCGAAGCGATCCGCCACAAGGGTCATGATCTTGGCGGCGGCGTAATCCTTGTCCGTCGCCTCGATGATGGACCACGGCGCACGCTCCGTATCGGTCTTCTGAAGCATCTCCTCGTTGATCTCCAGATAACGGTCATACTCCTTGTTCCTCCGCCAGTCATCCTTTGTCACACGCCAGGACGTCTCCTTGGAGTCCTCCAGCTTCTTGAAGCGTTTCTTCTGCTCTTCCTGGGAAATATAGAGGAACAGCTTGATAATCACCATTCCGCCGTCATCCAGCTGGCGCTCAAAGGATAAAATATCCTGAAAGGCCTCCGGCAGATTCTTCTCCTTGATCTGTCCGTCGAACCGTTCGATCGTCACCTGACGGTACCAGCTCCGGTCGAAGATGGCGATCCGGCCGTCGGCCGGTGTCTTGGTCCAGAATCTCCACAGGAACGGGCGAAGCTGTTCTTCCTCGGTGGCCTTGCTGTTGGCAAGACCTCGAATCCTCTGGGATCCATCGCCTGAATCAGCCGGTTAATCTGCGTTCCTTTTCCGGCCGCACCCATGCCTTCAAACACGATCATGACAGGGATCCCCGCCGTTCTCAGTTCCCGCTGCAAAAGGCCCAGTCTTTCGCTCTGTTCTCCGATGACCTGCTTGTACGTATCTTTATCCATTTTCTTCGATAAATCAATTTTTTCCAGCATAACCCGTTCCTCCTTCAATCATTCTTCCGTGAAAGCCTGTTTTCCTGCCAATCAGGCTTCTTTCTTTTCAAACACCTTTGCAACTTCCTTCATGACCTCGCTTACCTTGATCATCTGCGGACACTCCTTCTCGCAGCGGTGGCAGGAGCGGCAGTCGCCCGCATTCTTATCCAGAGTCTCGTACTCCGCCCTGGCCTCTTCCTCCCTGTGCGCCGCAGTCATATTGTACAGCGAGAATATCTTCGGGATATCCAGGCCAAATGGACATGGCATACAGTATTTGCATCCGGTACATCCCACCAAAGCCATGGAAACAAAGACGCGCTTTGCCTCTTTTACCACC
>NZ_JBKVCZ010000025.1:0-64831 GCF_046966825.1 Hungatella sp.
GCCACCGCGCCCGCCGCAGCCGCCACGTCCGCCGCAGCCACCGCAGCCGCCGCGCCCGCCTCAGCCACCGTGGGGGCCGCCTCCATGGGGACCGCCGCCACGTCCGCCGCAGCCGCCGCGTCCGCCGCAACCACCGCGGCCGCCTCAGAATCCGGGAAATAACTGGCTGAATGATATTGTAAAGATTCTGCTTTTGAATGAGATGCATCGCAGACGGTGCCGTACAGGGTTCTGTTTTTAAAGCTTCGCTTTTCTGAAAGAGTCACCTCCTGGACTGCCCCTGGATAACGGACCAGGGATTATGGCAGCAGGATATGGGATAAGGCCCGGGATTTCCTTTTATTACAGGATATCCCGGGCCTTATTCCGTTTCACGTCTGCGAAGCTGGTCGTAGATCTGCTGCGCCGTCGTTGCCGCCGTCGTTGTCACTGTCACGTCTCTGGCGGAAAGCATTATTCAAACATGCTCTAAGTATGAAACAGGTGTGGGAAGGTGAGCTGCCTTCCCTTCCATATATTCTCTTTTCCCTTCAGCAAAAAGAGCGTGTCCCCCTTTTCTTCCGTGGGAACGCAGGTGCCCCCGGATACTGGCGAAAAGCCCAGATCTGCAAATGCAGTGTCTTCTTTTGCCGACGCGGAGAGAATGGCATCCAGTTCCTGATGGGGATCGCAGAAGATATCGTAACACGTCATTACCGTATCTTCATACTCGGCTATTATAACCGCATCAAATTTTTTCAAATAAAATATACAGTTTTTCATAAAACTGATAGAATAAAACATTAGAAGCTCAAAATTGTTTACGACTGTCAGCTGTGAAAACGGATTGGATTTCAAATAGCAGGAACGAAGCAGTTCCCTGTCGGCACTGCATTCCATATCCAGCTTTCTCATTCCGCCGGGATTGGGAATCACCGGCCGGCGGAACTGGTACGTGGATTCCCTGATAAAGCCAAATCTGGGATAGAAGTCCAGAACGGAGTCATTGGCAAAGAGAAACATGGCATCGCACCGGTCCCTCCAGTCTTTTAAAATCTCACTGATCAGAATACGCGCCAGCCCTCTGCCCCGGTATTCCGGATCCGTCATGACAGTCCCCAGCTGCACATACCTCCGCATTTCCCCATTCCAAAGAATATCCATGGGGTTGACGGATACATTTGATATCACTTTCGTCCCATCGCGCAGCGCGTAAGGGACATTTTTGTCAGTCCAGAATCCCTGGCGGTACCATTCTTCAAACGTAAATCCGA
This sequence comes from Hungatella sp., assembly GCF_046966825.1. Lineage (NCBI taxonomy): Bacteria > Bacillati > Bacillota > Clostridia > Lachnospirales > Lachnospiraceae > Hungatella > Hungatella sp. The sequence goes on from NZ_JBKVCZ010000025.1 coordinate 1,254, forward strand.
ATGTTTTTGCCGTCAGTTCATTGTAGGATGCCCGAACCGCATCGTTTATCCTCACAGACTTGTCCAGTATATAACGGTCAGTCATCATCCCATCCTTTCCGAGCAGTGCAGCACAATGGCACATGCGCCGGATTAACTCGTTGTTATCAACCGCGCTTCAGAAACCAGAGTCAGTTTTTTTGCTGCGGCTATCAGACTTATAGTATAGAATCCGGATCATGTGATGTCAAATATTTTATGTATATGGAATGTAAAATGGCCATCCGCTGCAGATTTCACCATCTTCCAAATCTTTTTCTTAATTCCTCCCTGATTTGTGGAACAATGTTCCTTTTTTTCATCTCCGCAATTATTTTTTCGAATTCACCTTTTGGAGCAGGCGGTATTACTGCGTCACAATACCTGTCCACACATTCAAATTCCTGCAGCAGCTCCCTTTCCTCTTTTGGTGTGAGTTCCCCTGTGTTTTTTCTTATCATGCCGTATCAATCCTTTCTATATTACTAATATATTACATAAACGGACAAAATATGACTGGAATAAAACAGTAAATGAATAATGCTCCGTATATAGAGCAATTATAGAACCTGGATAAGATAGAATCAATTGAAAATGTTCGTTATAAGGAGCAAAATGAGATGGAGCAGAAGATTAAACAGGATATTGTAATCGGTTATAATATCAGAAAATTACGGAAACGGGCGGGGCTTACACAGGAACAGACTGTGGCGCGGATGCAGCTGATGGAGTGCAACATAACAAGGGGAAGTTATGCGAAAATTGAAGTCGGCCTGGCAAATATCCGGGCCACGGAAATGATGGTGTTAAAACGGATATTCGGAGCTGACTACAGCGAGTTCTTTGTACCGATTCCGGATCAGAGAAAATCCTGATATTTTCGGAGAATGCCGGCTTTATCCCCCTTCCCGGCTGCAGGTTAATAAAGTTTTAAGTTGTAGTTTTGTTGGATATTGTATAGAATAAAAGGGAAACATAGGGAAAATAGAGGAAGTCTGACATGAAACGATTAGGGAAAAAGATAGGAATACTATTTATTATATTTATTGCGGCGATCGCAATCTACTTTGTGTGGAATCAGAAAAGAACAGAAAAACCTGACTCCATTGTTTATACTGCCATGGATGAGGCGGCTCTTCCGGTGGTCTCGGCCACCATGTTCGGTAGAGACGTTAATTTTCTGCACGGTTATACACAGGATATGAAGCAGGCGGTGGCGAGAGATTCGCTTACCGTCCTTCCGTCTGACCGCGCGTTAAATATCCGGATCGCGGACTTTGGCGGCAGCATACGCGGCATCAGTTATGAGGTGAGAAGTCTGAATCTGGAGCGCCTCGTGGAGCGCACGAGCCTGACTGAATGGGATACGGCGGATGGGAAGACGACGGCTGTGCTTCCTATTCAGAATCTTCTGTCCAAGGACAGGGAGTATTTGCTGATTCTCTCTCTGGACACGGCGGAACAGGGCGAGGTCCGCTATTACACCCGTATCCTGTGGACAGACAATGAGAATGTCAAGGATATGATAGATTTCGCCGTAAACTTCACCACGAAGACTTTTGACTACGATCAGGCGAGAGAGCTGACGACATATCTGGAGACAAATGCGACGGAGGACAACAGCTCTCTGGGTCACGTGACCATACGATCCAGCTTCTCCCAGCTTACCTGGGCCGGCCTGGACGTGAAGCCTGTCGGGGATATCCGTGTGACGCTGAAGGATTTAGACGGAATTATGTGTACTGTCCGCCTGGATTACCAGATAACGAGGACCGCGGAAAACGGAATCAACGAGCTCTACGAGGTGGAAGATGATTTCACCATGAAGTGGGACAGCAAGCGCATTTATCTGATGGATTTTGAGCGAAATACCAACCAGATTTTTTCCGGACAGCGTGATCTGTTTTCCGGCAAGCGTATTATGCTGGGGATCATGAATGACAGTGAAGTCCGGACGGAGGCGAGTCCGGATGGACGCCATATCGCATATGTGGTCAACAGAGACTTGTGGTCCTATGACCAGTCCTCCGAGAAGGCAGTCAAGATCTTCTCCTTCCGCAGCGGCGACGAAGATGAGATCCGTAACGGCTACGACCAGCACGATATCAGGATTCTCTCCATTGGCGATAACGGCGATGTGAATTTTATCGTTTACGGATATATGAACCGGGGGATTCACGAGGGTGCTATGGGAATCGCCATGTACCAGTACAGCAGTGACGAGAACGCCATTAAAGAGAAATTCTTTACGCCCGTGACCCAGTCCTTTGAGATGCTGAAGGATGACATCGATAAGCTGGCCCATCTGGGAAGCAACGGTATGCTGTATATGATGGCGGATCACGCCGTCTACGGCATCGATTTAAACAGCAACGAATACATGGTTCTGGCAGATTCCCTGACGGATGGAAGCTTCGCGGTGAGCAGAAGCGAACGGCGTTTCGCATGGCAGGAGGGCAGTGATCCCTACGGCTCCAGGGTGATCCATCTGATGGACTTAGACACGGGAAGCAAGAAGGAGATCACCGGGGAAGACGGCAGTCTCTGCCGGCCTCTGGGCTTCGTCGGTGATGATTTCATCTATGGACTGGCGCGGGAGGGCGATATGTGGATTGAAAACGGACGCGTAAAGGATGCCCCCATGTACCGCCTGGAGATCATGGATGATACGGGAGCAATCGTCAACCAGTATGAGTATCCCGATACGTATATTGCCGATGTGGAGGTAGAGGAGAACCGGATTCGTCTGACGAAGATCGCGGGGACCGGAGACCAGTCCTATACGAAATTAAAAGATGATATTATTGTCTGCAATGAGGAGCTGAAGGAAGATCCGTTAAAGGGGATCGGCTGGTACGCATCTGAGGACCGGAGAAAGCTGTATTTTGTGCAGCTCGATAAGGAGGCTGCGTCTCATGACGTGAAGGTTTCCGTACCGAAGAAGATGGCGTATGAGTCCGCCGAGGTGGTGGAGTTAAAGTCAAATGCAGGGCCATCGGAAAGCCTGTTTTACGCCTATGGCGCCGGCCATTATCTGGGAAGCAGCCGGAGCTTTACGGAGGCGCTGAATCTGGCATACGATAAGATGGGCGTGGTGACGGACAAAAACCAGGAGATCGTCTGGAACCGTGTAAACCGTTCGCCTGCCCGCAGCATCAAGGATCCGGAGAACAAGGGAGCACTGCTGATCCGCCATATGGATGAATTCAGCGGAAGCATGCATTACGATGACGGAATCCTGATGCTGGATGCCCGAGGCTGTATTTTAAATCAGGTTCTGTACTTTATTAGCAGGGGCTGTCCGGTGGCTGTTTATATGGAAAACGGCGGTTACGAGCTAATCAGCGGATACGATCAGTACAATGTAACCATTTACAATCCAACGACAAAAGAAGCCCGTAAAATGGGCTTAAATGACGCCTCTCAGTATTTTTCAAATGTCGGAAATGACTTCGTCTGCGGCGTTTTTACGGAATAAGAAAGTGCGTTCTCTTTACAAATCCGCAGGATATGTTATAATCATTAAAGACACAAAAGAAAAACTTAATAAATTTGTAATAGATTAGATCATAATCAGAGGTGTGGAATGGAACAATATATTATGAAAGGCGGCAATCCGCTGGCTGGAGAAGTAACCATCGGCGGAGCCAAGAATGCTGCCCTGGGTATTCTTGCTGCTTCCATCATGACGGATGAAGACGTTGTTATCGAGAATCTTCCTGACGTCAGGGATATCAATGTATTACTGGAAGCCATCGAGGAAATCGGAGCTGATGTTGAGCGTATTGACAGACATACCGTCCGTATTAATGGGAAGTACATCCACGAAGTTTCCGTGGATGACGAATATATCCGTAAAATCAGAGCCTCTTATTATTTTATCGGGGCTATGCTGGGCAAGTATAAGAGCGCTCAGGTGCCGCTTCCGGGCGGATGCAACATCGGCAGCAGGCCGATCGACCAGCATTTAAAGGGCTTTCGTGCGTTAGGTGCGGAAGTAAAGATCGAGCGCGGCGCGGTGATTGCGCATGCCATTGATTTAGTTGCCAGCCATATCTATCTGGATGTGGTCTCTGTGGGTGCGACCATTAATATCATGATGGCGGCAACCCTTGCAGAAGGACAGACCATATTGGAGAATGTGGCGAAGGAACCCCATGTGGTTGACGTGGCGAACTTCTTAAACAGTATGGGCGCCAACATTAAGGGAGCCGGTACGGATACCATCCGTATCAAGGGTGTAAGAAAGCTTCACGGCACGGAGTATTCCATTATTCCGGACCAGATCGAGGCGGGCACCTTTATGTGCGCTGCGGCGATTACCCGCGGTGACGTTACCGTAAAGAATGTGATACCGAAGCATTTGGAGGCTATTTCAGCCAAGCTTCTTGAGATGGGCTGTGAAGTGGTGGAATTTGACGACGCGGTGCGCGTGGTAGGCAAGACCCTTCAGAGACATACCGATATCAAGACACTGCCGTATCCGGGATTTCCGACCGATATGCAGCCGCAGATGACGGTGACGCTTGCGCTTGCGGAAGGAGCCAGTGTTGTAACCGAAAGTATCTTTGAGAATCGTTTCCGCTACGTAGATGAGCTGTCCCGTATGGGCGGCAACGTAAAAGTAGAAGGCAACGTAGCCGTTATCGACGGCGTCAAGAAGCTTACCGGTGCATCGGTGAACGCGCCTGACCTGCGTGCGGGAGCAGCGCTTGTGATCGCGGGACTCGCAGCAGAAGGCTATACGATTGTGGAAGAGATCGGATATATACAGCGTGGTTACGAGTGCTTTGAAGAGAAGCTTCAGGGACTCGGCGCGATGATTGAAAAAGTGGATTCCGAAAAAGACGCGAAGAAATTCAAATTGAAGGTCGGATGAGTGAGTTAGACCAGCAGTAAGGGAAAAAGGGAGGAGCGCTGTGTTGAAAACAGGTCATTTGTTTTTCAATACGGCTGCTCTTGTTATGAATCGATATAAAAATCGTGCAGAAACAGGATTGCAAAATTTGGATAATCGTGCTATACTGTGCAAGGTAAGGGGCATTGGCGCAGCTGGGAGCGCGTTCGCTTCGCATGTGAAAGGTCGTGGGTTCGAATCCCATATGCTCCACGGTAAAGGTCTGGTAGATACCAGGCCTTTTATTTTTGTATTGAACTTTTTAACAGCAGGTTCGGATTTTTCTTTTTCTGCTTTACGTGAAAGGGTCCGATTTTTCTTGCCTGTGCAGAAAGTTGTACGTGGAATTACTTTTCTGCGCTTTGCAATCAAAGAGAGTGTCACATCAGCCGATATCGTTGATGTGACACTCTTTTTGGCTACTCCACTCTGTCAAGCAGGGCCAGTGCGCCCTGATAGTCGGCCTGTTTCTCCAGCAGTTCCCGGAAGAGTCCGGCTGCTTTCTCCTTTTCACCCAGTCCCAGAGCTCCGAGCGCCCGCAGATAATTGCAGTACTGCGTGCTGCGCAGCTGAATATCATCCTGGAAAACCTCAATTTCAGGAAGGGATACGGCAAAAAAGTCATAGGCTGCCTCATCAAATAAATGTTTTTCTCCATAAAAGATCAGCTGATGGAATGCCTTTCTGGCGGCTTCGGGCCGTCCCAGTTCCAGATTTGCCAGACCCTGATAGAAAATAAAGTCTGAAGGCTGATCGTTATAGTATAGTACGCTTCCCGGTTCCTGAGGACCCGAGGCGGCCAGGAGAAAATACTCAGTGGCTTTTTCTTCCTCTTTCATTTGACGGTAAGCGATTCCCATGTAATAGTGGGCTTCATTGTCAGGCACGTTGGGCAGCTTTCCCTCACCCAGGTTTTCCGGATAGGAGAGCGTCGCCGTCAAACAGGTCAGGGCATCGTGAGGGCGTCCTGCCTCCAGCTCCCGCTGAGCCAGCCGGATCAGCGCATAGCGGTACTGGGTGCTTGCCTTGCCTTCTCCGCCTTCCCATGGATGGAAATGGTGGGTGCATAGCGCATCCAGGGCAGCCTCCCATTTTCCGGTACAGTTCAGCAGGGTAATATATCGCAGATACAAATCGTCCCGGTCATGGACCAGATCAGGGCGGGACTCCAGCCGTTCCAGCCTCTCTGTGTTTGACTGGTTCAGTCTGGCCGCCAGCTGGTCGTATTCCAACAGAAAACGTGGATAATCAGGATCAATGGCGCAGGCCGTTTTCATCTCCTTTTCAGCCCTGGCCCCATCCTGCAGCTTGTTATAGCAGGCAATGGCCAGATTCCGGTGGGCTAAGGCCAAACCGTCTTTCTGTTCTACGGCCTTCTCCCAGTGGGCGATCGCGGATTCATACTGTTTCTTATCGTATAACAGGTTTCCAAGGTAGTAGTGAGCCATGGGCGCCTCAGGCAGTAATTCGACCGCTGTTTCCAGAATACGTATTTCCTCCACACGATTGGGGAAACAGTAGTCCGGCGAGGCCGCTTCCGCCTGGGTGAAGCAGGATATGGCTTTATCCGGTTCGTTCCGTCTGGTATGGATATAGCCCTGATAGTACTGACACATGGGATTGCTGTCTTTGCAGGCATTGAGAACAGAGAGCGCATCCTCATAGAAGCCGGCATTCATATAGTCCAGGGAGACCTCCAGGTAATTGTGGGATTCTCCGCGCATCTTTTCTTTCCAGTAGTCAAAGCGGCCGTCATATACAGCCTGTTCATAAAGACAGCTCATATAAAGCGGATCGATCTCAAGACTTTCCTTTAACAGGGCGGAGGGATCCAGCCCGAGCTTACGGAGGAGAGCCGCTTTTAGGGATCGGGCCTTCATATTATGCCAGTTTCTTAGCATGGACTTGGAGGCAAAATCCAGTGCATCCTCGTACGCGCCCTTCTCCGAGGCCAGACAGGCCAGCCAGTAAAAGGCGGAGCTTTGTGTTTCCGCGCTCCAGGTGGCCTTATAGAAGGCATCGTAAGCCTCTTCCTTCTGTCCGTCGGCCATCAGGGCCAGACCCAGGTTAAACCAGCACTCTCCCGAATAGGGATTCGGATTCTTCCACGTCTGCTTTTTAATGGCAGCCCGGAAATAAGGGATGCTGTCTTTGATACGTCCTCTCTTATAGAGCAGAAGACCGTAGCTGTTATTCAGACGGATATCCGTGGAATCCCTTTTCAGCCCCTCCAGATAATAATCCGCAGGTTCAAAGGTGGCGTGACGATACTGCTCCAAATGAGTCCCGGCCAGATACAGCTCTTCCGTGGACTTCATTTCCTCCGGGGATTTCATCGGTTCCGCTGGCTCTGGTATCGGCTCGGGCTGTTTCTCATAGACGGTGTATTCCACTAATACTTTATTCCCACAGGAAACCGTCACGGTGCAGCCGCTCAGCCTTTCCGGCGCGGGGAAGGAAGCTGCGTAGCTTGTTTCCGGGCTTAAGTCTGCGGTGTTCTCATAAAGAAGGGCCCGGGGATTTTTCTGTGTAACCTGAATTTTTGCCTGTTCATATACGCCGGTCGTGTAAACTTTTAGAACGGCAGTCCCATCCGTGCCTTCAGACAGACCTACGGCTGCCTCTCTGGTGGCGTTTCCTACCCGTCCCACCCCTTTATAGGGCATGAAATACTGTACAAAGGTCTTTTCTTCGTGAGGCTTCAGCCATGTAAAATCAGGCTGATTGTCGGTGAATACGCCGGTCATCAGCTCAATATAGGGTCCGTCGGTTTCCGTTAAATTCCTGTCCCAGGTACGGCCGAAGTCGCCGTTTCCCCAGGTCCACTGTTTTTTACCCGGAGAGACATGGTGATCCGCGACGTGGAGCAGTCCCGCTTCCAGATTTTCATCGTAATTTCCGATAAAATCATAATCGGAGTGAGCGGCCATGTAGGATGTAGGAACCTTTACATTTTTATAGCGGGAGATGTCCACGCCTGCGGAATAGTCGCATTTGTAATACTCACCGGTGGCGATGGGAAATGTGGAAACAGCCCGTTTTCCATGGTCCATGACGGCATGAACATCCGGAGGAAAGACAGAAAACGTATCATCATTAACCGGAACCGCGGGATTTGCCCACCACAAAAAGGTCTGGGGAAGATCCGTATGATTATAAAGCTGGCCTTTGATTTCAATATAGGCCTTTCCCGGATAAAGGGAGATAGCGGCCATCCCTTTTGTGCCATACATCTTGTCCGTCTCACCGACATATATGGTGCAGGAACCGTCGTCATTGGAGGTAAATGTATAATCGACTGGTGAGTAGGTGGATGGCCTGTGATGCTGGGGCCAGTTAAATTCGATTCCGCCGGAGATCCATGGTCCGGTGAGCCCGACGAGGGCGGGTTTAATCACATGATTGTAATAGACAAAATCGTACCCGTTCGTCTTATCGTAGGCCCTTTGGATCCTGCCGCCCAGTTCAGGAAGCACACAGACCTTTAGATATTCGTTTTCCAGATATACGGCACGATAGGATACATCCTTTTTATCGTCCAATACCTTTTCAGTGACAGGAAGGGGATATACCTTGCCCGTGCTTCCCTGATAAGCTCTTTTTTCAATAAATAAAGGACTTTTTTCCGGAGGAGCCATCGAATAGGTAGGGATGATACAATCCTCCTCCCAGATTCTTACATGTTTTGCCATAATAAATCCCTCTCTCTACTTTAATTATAACGCTATTTTATCATGGCAAAAATAGAAATAGAAATGCCTTATCATGAATAAAGATGGACAATATTCCGCAAATATGATATTCTCCATTCATGGATAATTTTATGGGATGGAAAAGAGACGGGTTTAAGGGAGAGCGGATGTTTGTGCTTCCTACGGAATCCTTCCGGGATTATGTGGAGCATCCTCAGGTAAGAAGAATGTATCTGACCGATGTGGGATTTTTCCCTTGTGCGGCGCACCATTACCGGGAGAGAAGAGATGGAATTGAAGAATTTATCTTCATTTACTGCATGGAGGGCAGTGGTACCATTGAAGTAGCGGGCAGCAAATATGTGCTCTATGAAAATGAGGCGTTCTGTATTCCGCAGTTTACGGGACACCGTTACTATGCGTGTGAGGAAGATCCATGGAGTATATTGTGGGTGCATTTTAAGGGAGAGGACGTCCGGTATTTCCCCCTTATGGAGTATCGTGTGGTAAAACTGAACTCTCAGAATGCCACGAACCGTATGCTGTTTCTGTTTGAGCTGCTGTTCCGGGTTCTGGAGGCGAACTATACTCTGGGCAATTTCATCTATATTTCACAGGTTCTGTCCCTGATTCTGGCGGAGACCTACGACCGTGAAAAGCACAATTCGACTCAGGAACAGAACCGGCACGTGACCAATGTGATCCGATATATGTACAAGCATTTAAATGAAAACCTTACGCTTAAGATGATCGTGGATGAATTTGAGCTGTCCAGGAGTTATCTGAATTCTATTTTTCAGAAATATACCCGCCATGCGCCTCTGGACTTCTTTATACATTTGAAGATGAAAAAGGCGTGCGCCATGCTGCGCACCACCGACATGTACATCTATGAAGTGGCTCAGAATCTGGGTTACTCAGACCAGTATTATTTTTCCCGTGTATTTAAAAATGTGGTGGGGATGTCGCCGAAGGAATATAAAAACAGCGACTATTTTCATTATAAAGAATGACGGGCCTGGAGGGAGGAATTCTGCGTGAAAGTAAACGAAAACCGGATTGCGCCGGAATCGGAATATTTTGTTTATTCTCCCAGTGCGGTGGCACGAAATACATTTTTCTATCCAATATGCACCGGACACTTTATTTATGAACCCCATTATGTGCTGCGCAGGACCTCCTACGACAGCTATTTGCTGATGTACGTACAAAAAGGGCAGTTTATACTGGAATGTGAGGGGAAAAAGCAGACGGCCGGTATGGGCAGCTTTGTCCTCCTGGACTGTTACCGCCCTCATGCCTATTACTCAGACACGGGATGGGAGAGCATCTGGTGTCATTTTGACGGGCAAATGGTCAGGGCGTATTACGACCTGACGGTGTCTTATCTGGGCAATATTTTTACGCTTGTTGATGACTATCCTGTGCTGAATAAGATGACAGCCATTTATCAGACCTTTGCAGAGGGAAGGCCCATACGTGAGGCGCTGTTGTCCAAGCAGCTGACCGACATCTGGACCGCTCTTCTCATGGATCAGGCGGAGCGGCCCGGATCCAGGAAGGTTGGGAGAGTCTCCGTGTGGGACGGGGATTCCATTGGAATGGAAAATGTAATTTCTTATATCAATGAGCATTTTACCGGAAAAATTACGATTCAGACGCTGGCCGAACAGGCGATGCTCAGCCAGTACCACTTTATCCGCATGTTTAAGAGCTATACCAGTTTTACGCCTCACGAATACATCGTAAATATCAGAATCAGCGCGGCAAAGTATATGCTGAAGAACACCGGCCTTTCGGTTAAGGATATTGGCCTGGACGCGGGATTTCCCAGTGAGAGCGCGTTCTGCACGGCTTTTAAGAAGAAAATGGGGATTACACCTACGGAGTACCGCAACAGTACGGCATAGGGAATAACCGCATTTTTTTGAAACAAATTCCGCAACATTAGGAAATACTTCTGCTTTTGTTTATAGTATAGTAAAAACAGTTGCAGCAGTTACAGAAAAAGGCTTAAGTATTTCAGCAGAAGGAGCGGGACATGTATTATTCATTAGAGGGGAATTGGAAAGCGGTTTTAAGTGACGGAACAGAGGGGGATATCAGACTGCCGGGAACGTTGGATGAAAACAGGCTGGGGCATAAGGATCTGGGGCTGAACCAGTGGCATTCTGACGCAGAGAATGGCGGCGAAGGGTTTAATCCCGATGCGCCCATAGCCACGCGTTTTACCAGAAAGTATACGTATGAAGGAGAGGCGCTTTTTTCCCGCAGAATATCTTTTAAGCAGGAGGAGGGGGAACGGGTCTTTCTGGAGGCGGAGCGCTCACGCTGCCTGAAATTGCTGGTGGATGGCAATGAGGTGCCTCATTTTATTCCGGCCTCCATTAATACGCCTCAGGTGTTTGAGGTGACGGGAATGCTGGGTGAGGATACAGAGCTGACTCTTGTTTCGGATAACAGCTATCCCGGACTGCCGCATGATGCCATTGTATTTTCCTCGGCGGCCACGGACGAGACACAGACCAACTGGAACGGAGTTCTGGGATACGTGAGGCTTCGCACAGAAAAAGAGGTCTTTTTATCGTCGCTGCGGGTATACCCTGTGCAGCAGACCCTTACGGTGGCAGCCGATCTGTCTGTGAGTGGGATGGGGCTGAGGGCTGGCACGGGAATGGAGGATGGTTCCGGTACGGCAGACTGCTCTGGAATGGAAGACGGTTCCGGCATGGCAAACGGTGCCGGTATGCCGGAGGCGGACGGTGTATGGCATGGGACGCTGACGATTCGGTCCGAAGCTCTGGCGGAGACGTGTATTACCACTCCCGTCACGTTATCGGAGGGCATGAATGAGATCAGAATAGAGGGACTTCCCCTCGCTGAACATGTAAAACGCTGGGATGAATATGAAGGAAACTTATATGAACTGTCGGCACTGCTGACAGGAGATGAAGAAAAAAGGGTGACCTTCGGTGTGAGGGACTTCGGGGATAATGGAAAGGGAAGACTCGCTCTTAATGGGAGAACCATTTTCCTGCGAAGCGAGGCAAACTGCGCGGAATTCCCGGAAACCGGATATACGCCTATGACGGAAAATGAATGGACGGACATTCTGAATACTTACAAGGCTTATGGAATTAACTGCGTCCGTTTCCACTCTCACTGCCCATCGGAAGCGGCGTTTGCGGCGGCTGACCGGCTCGGTATGATGATGCAGCCGGAACTGTCCCACTGGAATCCCAATGACGCCTTTGAGTCCGGGGAGAGCTTTTCCTATTACCAGCAGGAGCTTGCCCTGACGATCCGCTGGCTGGCCAATCATCCCTCTTTTGTTATGCTTACCTTTGGCAATGAACTGTGTACCGGCGAGACGGGGCGTGAGCGGATGAGCCGTATGCTGGAGCAGGCGCGCGCTCTGGACAGCACGCGGCTGTACGCGAACGGGTCCAACGTACATTATGGAAGAATTGGCTGTGATCCGGACAGCGACTTCTATACATCCCAGTCCTATTTTGAAGCGCCTCTGCGCGGGACCTTTGCAGGAGAAGCAGAGCCGCAGAAGAAGACCGGGCGTATCCGCGGATATATTAATAATCAGTACCCCAATACCAGAACTGATTATGACGCTTCGATGGAGAAACTGCGGCAGACATTCCAAAAGTCTGTGTTCAGCTTTGAGGTGGGACAGTTTGAGGTCCTTCCGGATTTCGAGGAGCTGACCGCTTTCCAGGGAATTTCTGATCCGGCAAATTTCCGTATAATTCAGGAAAAAGCGGACATGCTGGGGCTTTCCCCTGTATGGAAACGGTATGTGGAGGCATCGGGGGAGCTTTCCCGCATTGGATACCGGGAGGAGATAGAAGCGGCCATGCGCACGAAAGAGCTGTCCGGTATTTCACTCCTGGGGCTTCAGGATTTCCCGGGACAGGGAACGGCGCTTGTAGGCATGATGAATTCCCATATGCAGCCCAAACCATATCCTTTCGCCAGACCGGAGCGGTTCCAGTCCTTCTTCAGAGACCAGCTTCCTCTGGTACAGATGGAAAAATATACATACTGCGCGGATGAAGTGCTGAAGGCGGACATTCTGGCGGCAAATTTCGGCAAAAAGGATGTCTGTGAAAGACCGGTGTATGAGTTAAGAGGAAGCGGAATCTCAGTAGAAGGGACTCTGCCCGAGGCTGACTGCCGGATGGGAGAGCTGACCCATGCCGGGACATTGGAAATTCCGCTGAATATGGTTAAAAAAGCAGCCCGCCTCGATTTGACCGTAAGAATCGGAGAAATGAGCAATACATATCCGGTATGGGTTTATCCTGCCGAAAATCCAGTGTGTCCTGAATCTGTCTATGAGACAGAGCGTCTGGACAGCAGGGCGAAAGAAGTTCTGGAGGCAGGCGGGCGTGTGTACCTGACGCCGCCTTCCAGAGAAGAGAATCTGCCCCACTCCATTCGGGCTCAGTTTACAACAGATTTCTGGTCTGTCGGTAATTTCGCTGCTCAGGAGGGCGGCATGGGGCAGCTTATAGATGAGAAACACCCTCTATTTGAGGAATTTCCTACGGAATTTCATACAAACTGGCAGTGGTGGCCGATGGCCGGCCAGCGGGCGGTCATTCTGCCTCAGCCGATGAAGGCGATTATTACGGAGATGGACAGCTATGCCTATATGCGTCCCATGATTCAGCTGATGGAATGCCGCTGCGGGAACGGAAAACTGATGCTTTCTTCTCTGGGACTTCAGGAGCTGCAGCAGTACCCTGAAGCGAGGGCGCTTCTGTCTGCCATTTACCATTATATGGACTCAGAAAGATTTGACCCTGAACAGAGTATGGAGACGGAGATCATTGAGGAACTGGTAAGATAAATATAGTACGCGGTGTTTAGAGGAAAAGGGCTGTCTCCCGGATTATGGGAGATGGCCCTTGTCTGAGTGTGGTGACTCGTGCAAAGAGAGGGAACTTGATCGTATACAATGCTGAAATAGTATGAAAAAATATTTTATAAATAAGCAGAATGACGAATAAATGGCACTTTTAAAAAACGGAGCAGTGTAAAATAATCCATCAAAAGGAAATATACATCATTTCTGTTGTGCATAAATGATGATATACTTGTTTTATTAAAAGCAGGCAGGAACCTTCAGGGGTTCAGCAAAAATTAAAAAAAATGGTAACTGTTGACAGGCTTTACAAGCCGCTGTACTAAGCGTCCAAAGGACGCCTGAAGAGTGACAGCGGCATGTATCGCACGTAAGAGACCAGAATGCGGCCTCTAAGTGCTCGTAACGAGGAGAAGGAAAGGAGTAATTGTTATGAAGAAAAGAATGTTTGCTATTTTGCTTACAGCGGCCATGGTGATGACGTCTCTCAGCGGCTGCAAAAGTGCTGACAGTGGTGACAGTAAAAAAACGACGGCTGCGGAAGAAAGTACATTATCTGATACCAGGGGCGGAGACGGGGAGGAAGTGACTCTGACCATCTGGGACTGGGATGAAGCTCATCTGACTCATATGACGGAGTGGTATCATGAGCGCCATCCGAATGTAAATTTTGATACACTGGTAGTCTCAACAGACGATTACTTCCAGAAGCTGCAGAGCGCTCTGGCCAGCGGAAGCGGCGCCCCCGACATTATATTGAGTGAGATCGGTTACAGAGGCAAAGTGTTCGATTTAGGTATTCTGGAGGACCTCTATAAAGAACCGTACAATGTAAAAGCGGATGAGATGTTTGACTTTGTTACCCAGCTGGGAGCCGGGCCAAACGGTGAGCTGTACGGCGTGGAACAGCAGATCTGTCCGAGCGGTTTTGCATACCGCAGGGATCTGGCAAAAGAATATTTGGGAACGGATGATCCGGACGAAATAAGCGCCATGATTTCCGACTGGGACAAGGTATTTGAAGTTGGTGAGCAGATCAGGGAAAAGAGCGGCGGCAAGGTAACGATATTCCCTGGAATGACGATTTTTCTGAATGGTATTTTAGTGAATCAGAATGTAAGCAATTATATTGATGGAGATACGGTGGACCTTACAGGACGGTATCAATCCGTTCTGGAAACGGCAGCCCGGTTTAACCAGGCGGGACTTCTGGGAAAACAGGAGGATAATACACCGGCATACAATAACAGCTATTCATCGGGAGAGATTATGTTCTACCCCTGTGCTCCATGGAGTGTAAAATGGGGAATTGCCAGCAACGATCCCAATGGTTCCGGCAACTGGGGACTGACCAAGGCTCCGGGAAATGGATATACATACGGCGGCACGTCGGTAAGTATTTATTCAGGAAGTAAAAATAAAGAAGCTGCATGGGAGTATATCCAGGAGGTCTACTGTACGGGAGACGGTGTGAAGGAAGCATACGAGCAGTATGGCTTCATGACAGGCTTCAAGGCGCCATATGAAGATGAGAATTCCTATTTCTTCTCAGAAAAAGGACAGTATGATGATTTCTTCGGCGGCCAGAAGCTGGCTGATTACTTTATCAATACAATCGCCGTTACGACGCAGGGCCAGGTTCAGACCAAGCATGAGGCGAATGTGAAGACCGCTCTGAGAAGTGTGGCTGCCCAGATGACTGCCAATTCATCCATGACAGCGGATCAGACTCTGGAAATACTGAAAACAGAGACCCAGACACTGATTCCGGGTGCGACCTTAAAATAGAACGATTAAGGGAAAGCTGCCGGGAATGGCAGCTTTCCTGATTATCACGGCGACTCATACCAGTACTGCTTTGCATGAATCCTGCGGTAACAGCACTCGCTGTTCACGCCTGCAAAGCTGTACTGGCAATCGTTCGAACAGGAGCAAAATGTAAAATGCACAGATTGGAGCCAATCATGAATAAAAAGAAAAAAAGTGCCCTGCATAAAGCGGGTAAATGGCCTTATCTATTTTGCCTTCCCTTTCTGTCTGCCTATTTTCTGTTTAGCATGTTTCCCATGCTGTATTCTCTGAAAATCAGCTTTTATGACTGGAATGGTTTCGGGGCAAAGACCTTTGTGGGAATAAAGAATTACCTGGATCTGTTTACGAAAGACCCTCTGTTTCTCAAATCTCTTGGAAATACGATTATTTTAATGGCGTTTTCCACTCCCATTACCGTGCTGCTTGGTTTAGGCGTTGCCTATCTGCTCTTTGATATTGGGCGGGGCAAGAGAATCTATCAAACCGTAAACTTTTTCCCGTATATTACAACGCCTGTGGCAATCGGCTTCATCTTTTCTTACTTATTCGACTGGCAGTCGGGATACGTAAATAAGCTGTTGATCTGGCTGGGAGCTTTAAACGAACCGTTTTTCTGGCTTGGAAGTGAGATTGCTTCTAAAGTAATTATAGTGATTATGATCGTGTGGAGGTATCTGGGATATTACATGACCATTTATCTGGCGGCGATGACGTCCATTTCGTCAGAGGTATACGAGGCCGCGGCTGTAGACGGAGCCAGAAATTTTAAGATATTTACGAAGATTACCGTGCCCATGCTGCGCAATACGACCAGATTCTTAATTATCACATCCCTGATCGGCGGTCTGCAGATGTTCGAGGAACCTAAGCTTTTATTCAGCGGCTGGGCTTCTCTGGGGAACGGGCAGACCGGAGGCCCTGGCCACACGGCTCTTACTACCGTATGGAAATTCTTTAACGATGCATTCAGTCAGGATTCCAGACTGGGTTACGGTTCCGCCATGGCCTACACACTGTTTGTCATAATCATGCTGTTTTCTGTGGTTGGCTTCAGACTCAGCAGGGGAAAGGATGGGAAAGGTGAATAATAAAGCAAGAAGACGTATAGGTTCCGTTGTAAAACAGCTCCTTCTGATTTTTATGACACTGATTATGTTTTTCCCACTCTATATCGTATTTATCATGGGTACCTATTACAGTGAAGATATATTTAAGGCAATGCCGATCCTGCCGAGCAGCTATCTGCTGAATAATCTTCGCATGGTTATCTCGAAGGGGTATTTTCAGGCGTATTTAAACTCTATCATCGTTTCTGTCTGTTCGGTAGCGATCAGTGTACTCATCTCCACGATGATTGGCTTCGCCCTTGCAAAGTATAATTTCAAAGGGAAAAAAATCATCTTTGGGTTTGTCATGGCTATTATGATGATCCCCGGACAGATTTCACTGATCGGCTACATGCTGGAAATGAGAACGCTGCGGCTTTCCAGTACGCTGCTTCCGCTGATCTTCGCATGGGCGGCTCATCCGCTGGGCGTGTTTCTCATGACTCAGTTTATCAGTGACGGGGTACCGGATGAACTCCTGGAATCGGGACGGCTGGACGGCTGTTCGGAGCCGGGCATCTTTTTCAGGCTCGTTGTTCCCTGTGTGAAGCCGGGGATTCTTACACTCTCCACACTGGTATTTCTATGGTCCTGGAACAATTACGTGCTGCCGGTTATCATGATTAACAAACAGGAACTCTTCACGATTCCGCTGATGGTAAATAACCTGTCCAATTCCTTCAGAAGCGACTATGGCGCCATTATGTGCGCACTGGCGCTGTCTGTTCTGCCCATGATCGTGATCTTCAGCCTCTGTTCCAAAACCTTTATCAAAGGAATAGCGGCAGGCGCGGTGAAAGGCTAGGTGCGCCCAGAAAAGGGCGGATAGTTTAGCGGGTGGAACACCCGCACGGCAAAGCGTAGCGAGCCGCCGTTAGCGAGTCTTGGGTGTTGTCTGGTAACAGGCAGGGCTAAGCGTAGACAGCAAGGAAGCAGGGTTGCAATGCTATAGAGCCCCGAAATTTTACAAAGTCTCAGAGGCCGACGCAGTCTAACCATGCGGAAGGCAGTATCATGACATGCGATAGCGCGAGTGTGTTGTGGCTCTGGCGGGGTCAGAGGGCCAATCATGTTTCACTATGACTATCCAGTCAACTGGGGAGAGCCTGTTGTCTCTTGTAATCATGCAAGTATGACGTACAACGATAAAAAGAAGGAAATCAAATGGACGGCAGGCAGTCGGATATCACGCATAGTACCAAAGAAACCGGGTAATGCCGGCGGAGGGAAGGCGGGTACATAATAACGCTCTTTCTGAGGACACATTTACCGTACTCAGGGACGGAGGATAAATGGAAACGAAATTAGAAAGAATAGCAGACAAAGCATCGCATGAAATCAGACCAAAGTTTACGTCACTTTATCATTTGCTGAATGAAGAACTGCTGACCCAGTGTCATAAGGAACTGGACGGCAGGAAGGCAGTGGGTGTTGATGGAGTAACAAAAGAAGAATACAGTCAAAACCTGAAAGAGAACATTAGAAACCTGGTGGAACGGCTGAAGAACAAAGCATATAAGCCAGCTCCCTCTCTGCGCGTCTACATACCGAAAGGAAATGGAACGATGCGTCCGCTGGGAATCACAGTGTACGAAGACAAAATCGTCCAGCTGGGATTGAAGAAAATCATCGAGGCAGTATATGAGCCAAAGTTTCGCGGGAACATGTATGGATTCCGTCCGGAAAAGAGCTGTCATATGGCGGTAAAAGAAATGATAGGCCAAATCACGAGGAAAAGAATCAACTATATCGTAGATGCGGACATCAAAGGGTTCTTCGACCATATGAACCACGAGTGGGTGTTAAAGTTCGTGGGATATTACATACAAGACCCAAACATACTCAGACAGGTAGAAAAGTATTTAAAAGCAGGGGGGCTGGAGGCGGGGGAATACCACGCAGCCGAAGAGGGATCAAGCCAGGGAAATATCATTAGTCCGCTGCTGGCAAATATCTATATGCACCATGTACTGATCCTGTGGTTTCGTGAGTACTGGACAAAAAGAGGAAGCGGAGAAAATTTTCTGGAGAATTATGCAGATGATTACATAGCGGGATTCGAAAATAAGTGGGAAGCGGAGAAGTATTATGAGCAGATGCAGGAGAGACTGGGAAAGTTTGGACTGGAAATCGAGACGAGCAAAAGCAGGGTGATAGAGTTTGGAAGGTATGCGAAGGAAAGAAGGAAGAGAAAAGGGAAGGGGAAACCGGAAACCTTTGATTTTCTGGGATTTACATTCTATTGTGGAGAAAGCCGTAAAGGAACGTTCGTGGTAAAAGCAAAGACGAGCGGGAAGAAGTATCGAATGAAGATAAAAGAGTTAAAGAAGTGGTTAAAAGGGCGTCTGATGAAGCCGATAAGAGAAACCATGGAAATACTGAATCGAAAACTGAGCGGACATTATCGATATTATGGAGTGACGTACAACATACCAATGCTGATAAAGTATCATTACCATGCAACCAAGCTGTTGTATGGAATGATGAACCGAAGAAGCCAAAAGAGAAGTTACAACTGGGAGGGATTCCGGGAGATGTTAAAATACTATCCGCTGGCATATCCGAAAAGATATGTGAACCTCTATGAGTAACAACGACTGTGAAAGTTATTATGAAGAGCCGTATGCGGGAAAGCCGCACGTACGGTTCTGCAAAGGAGTTCACATCGCGAGGTGTGGATTTACTAAACTGGGAACATTATATATAAGGAGCAAAAATTATGGCATTGGAAAGAATAAGCTTAAAAAACTGGAAATTCAATCTGGGAGAGGAAATGATCTGTCCGGAACAGGCGGCAGAAGTGTCGGTTCCTCATACGTGGAATGTGGAGGAAGGGACAGAGGATTACTGGGGAACCGGGTGGTATGGTTATACCTTTATACCGGAAGAAGACTGGAAGAATAAGAGAGTACAGATTCTGTTTCACGCGGTCTATCATGACGCCTGTGTCTGGCTGAACGGCGAGGAAGTGGTCTGCCACCAGAACTCCGGTTATACGCCGTTTGCGGTAGAGCTTACGGATTATCTGAAGTTCGGGGAGGAGAATCTGCTTTCGGTGAAGGCGGACAATCGTTTCTCTCCTGACATGCTCCCTTATGAAAGGAGCTTCGACTGGGCGAATGACGGAGGTCTGATCCGGCCTGTGGAACTGCTGGTTACGGGCGGAAGTTTTCTGACCAGTCCCCAGGTGACGGCCAGGCCTGTGATTACGGTAAGTGACTGCCGCCAGGACGGAGGCAGCGCCGTATTTGGCTTAAAGGCCGGAATCAATGGGAGTACGTCTGAGCAGCATACTCTGGAATGGGAGCTGTACGAGGGCTGCGATGGTGCAGAGACCCTGGTGACCGAAGGCTGCGGGGTATGCAGGGGAAGCCAGGCTGAGATTTCCGGGAGGCTTCTGGATTCTATAAGATTCTGGCATTTCGACAGTCCCAGCCTCTATACGCTGAAGCTGGTGCTGAAGGCGGAGGGCGCTGTTACAGACCGGCAGTCCATTGTCTTCGGTTTCCGGGACATTCATGTGAGAGGCAGCCAGATTATACTGAATGGAGAGCCGGTCCGTCTCACCGGTACGGAGTGGATGCCGGGCTCAGACCCCGCATGTGGAATGGCAGAACCCAAAGAAGCGCTTGAAAAAATGCTGCTCTGCCTGAAGGAATCCAACAGTATCCTCACCCGTTTTCACTGGCAGCAGGATGATTGGGTGTATGACTGGTGTGACCGGCATGGTATGCTGGTGCAGGAGGAGGTTCCCTTCTGGGGGGCAACCCCTCCCGCAGCAGGGGAGCAGCAGTGGAAAATATTTAAGGAACAGCTTCAGGAAATGGTAAGTGCTCACCGGAATCATCCCTCTGTTTTTGCGTGGGGTGTCGGAAATGAGCTGGACGGCCAGGCGGAGGAAACGATTCAGTATATCAAGGATGCAGTGGCTTATACCCACCGTATGGATCCGGACAGGCCGGCAAACTACGTCTCTAACTCGATTTTCAAAGCTCCCGCGCTGGACGGGACTGCACACGGGGATATCATTATGGTCAATGATTATATCGGAACCTGGCACGGAGATCTGGATCAGTATGGAGAATGGGACCGTATTGTTGCTGCCAATCCGGATAAACCGGTCATACCGTCTGAGTTTGGCCTGTGTGAGCCAGCCTTTTCGGGGGGAGACGAACGAAGAGAAGAGATTTTCCTGGAGAAATTGAACTGCTACAGGAGCTATCCGAATATTGCAGGAACCATTTATTTCTGCCTGAATGACTACCGGACCCAGATGGGGGAAGACGGTGAAGGAAAATGGAAGAAGCGGGTTCATGGTTCCGCCGGGCTTAAGGGAGAGCCGAAGCCTTCCTATTACGCGGTGCAAAGAGAGTATGCTCCGGTAGAGGTATCCGTCCAGGAGGGGGAGATTACTCTGATATGCAGGGATACTCTTCCCTGCTATGAGGTAAAAGGATACCGGATGAGAATCGGGACACAGATGCTTGATATTCCGGATCTGAAGCCGGGAGACCGGTGGTGTGTGCCTTCGAAAGGGATCGGGGAAGAAGAAAGAATTGAAATATTCCGGCCAAATGGCGAACGGGTTATGTAAGGGGAAATGGAGAAAGAGG
Organism: Hungatella sp.; assembly: GCF_046966825.1. Lineage (NCBI taxonomy): Bacteria > Bacillati > Bacillota > Clostridia > Lachnospirales > Lachnospiraceae > Hungatella > Hungatella sp. The sequence goes on from NZ_JBKVCZ010000025.1 coordinate 22,274, forward strand.
AGCTGGCGCACTGACATGGTGCGCCAGCTCCCTATTTAAGCTCCTGAATAAATTTTTTGTTGAATATTATTGACTTGTTTTATAAATGAAATTACTGGTATAATAGAAAAGAATACTATATGCTGATAATCATATTGGAAGGGGATTTTATGAATTATCTAAATGCACTTGCACCATATACGCTGTATAAAGAAATCTGCGAAGGAGATTATTTTGTTGACAAAACGATAATGATTGAAGAAGTGCTAAATGAGTTATCTGCGGCTAATAAGTATATCTGTGTCACAAGGCCGAGGCGGTTTGGTAAGACCGTCATGGCACATATGTTAACGGCTTTCCTGGAAAAGGGCGTAGATTCTGGTTCCATATTCGCAGACCTGAATATTGGAAAAAGCAGTTGTTACGAAAAGCATCTGAATAAACATGATGTTATATTCATCGATTTCAGCAATATGCCATGGAATTGTGATTCTTATCAGACGTATATCAATTTTGTCGGAAAAAAGATATCCGATGATTTGGAAGCAGAATACCCGGAGTGTGGTATCATACCGGAGGCTGGCCCGTGGGAAGCCCTTGACAGGGTTTTCTCCAGGACAGGAAAACAATTTGTTTTTATTATGGATGAGTGGGATTCCATGTTCCATAATAAACTGTTCTCAAAAGATGACCAGGCAAAATTCCTGCAGTTTCTAAGATTACTTTTAAAATCAAAAGGGTATGTGGAGTTGGCATACATGACAGGAATACTGCCAATTGCCAAGTACAGCAGCGGTTCCGAACTTAATATGTTTGTGGAATACAATATGGCTACATCTATAAAATATTCGGAATATTTCGGTTTCACCGAAGAAGAAACAGCGGAATTGTATGAGCGTTATGTGTCTTTGGAGGAAACTCCGCATTTTGATTTTGAGAGTTTAAGAGAGTGGTACAATGGTTACCAAACAGCAAATGGTGACAGGATTTTTAATCCGCGGGCGGTTATCTGTGCATTGAGCTCTAATCAGATTCAAAGCTATTGGACCGGTTCTGGACCATATGACGAGATTTTTTACTACATCAAAAACAATATCGCAGAGGTTCGGGAAGACCTGGTGCGTATGGTTGCAGGAGAGGCAATTTCCGTAAGAATTCAAAATTATGCTGCGGTCTCCATGGATTTGGAAACGAAAGATGAAATATTTTCCGCAATGGTCGTGTACGGTTTCCTTAGTTACTATGACGGCCGGGTATCAATCCCTAACAGGGAGCTGATGCAAAAGTTTGAGGACGTTCTGACCAATAAAAATATGGGGTATATATCGAAATTAGCATTGGAGTCTGACCGGATGCTGGCGGCTACGCTGAATGGGGATACGAAAGAAATGGAGCGAATTTTGTCATTTGCTCACGATACAGAGATCCCTATTTTAAACTATAACGATGAAGGCGACCTTGCTGCATTGGTAAATCTGGTTTATCTGTCAGCGAGGAACGAATATCGAATAGAGAGAGAGGACCGGGCCGGCAAAGGGTTTGCAGACTTTCTTTTTTATCCGCTTAATCCAAAGAAAGACTGCATAATCCTTGAACTAAAGGTAGATAGGAATCCCGACGACGCAATCGGCCAAATCGTCGATAAGAAGTACGCTCTGAAATTCCGAGGGCGTCTTGGAGACGAGAGTGCGTATACAGGCAGAATACTGGCTGTCGGAATGACTTATAATAGAGACAGCAAAGAACACTACTGCAAAGTGATTGCTATAAGGTAGAGCCGGTTTCCGGGCCAATAACCATACCATCCCGCAGTTCACCCGCGGCCATGACGGCCGCGGTTTTTTTCTGCTCTTCTTTTGCGAACTGTACCATGGCCCTCCTTATTCCAGCCAGTGGTGGCCAAAGGTGTTTAAGAGTGTTTCCGCCTCCCTGGGGCCGCGGGTTCCGGGGAGATAGGGGTACAGCGGCAGATTCCGGGAGGCCGCAAGCTGTTTTAGCTGTTCAATGTAGTTCCAGCTGATCTCGATCTGATCCCACTGGGAAAACCAGGAACGCTCGCCTTCGATGCAGGCGGTGAGGAGCCGTTCATAGGCCTCCGGTGTATTGACCTGATTTTCTAAAATACAGTTCTGACAGAAATCCATGCTGGCGGTCACCACCTCTTCCGAATCGCCCGGCCGTTTGATGTTGAAACGGAGATAGATGCCTTCCGTCGGCTGAATCTTGATCAGAAGAATATCGGGCTCTGTTTCGGGATCGGGGCGGCGGAAGATGACTGCCACCTCGGTTTCACGCAGGCCGGTCTTCTTGCCGGTGCGGATATAGAAGGGCGTCCCGTTCCAGCGGTCATTGTCGATAAAGAGCCGCATACAGGCATAGGTCTCCGTACCGGATTCCGGGGATACCAGAGGCTCGCTTCGGTAGCCGTCGTACTGTCCCAGGATGAGGGACTGCTCCAGATCTTCCGGCGCCACCGGCTTAAGTGCCCTTAAGACCTCCAGCTGCCGCGCGTGCATCTCCTCACTTGTGAATGCGCCGGGTCGTTCCATTGCCAGAATGGACAGTATCTGAAACAGATGGTTCTGCACCATGTCCTTGAGGGCTCCGCTGGCATCGTAATAGCCTCCGCGGGTTTCCACCCCCACGTCTTCCAGTGCGGAAATTTCTACTGCTTCGATCATTTCCCCGTTCCAGGCATTTGCGAAGACCGGGTTGGAAAAACGGATTGTCTGTATGTTTCGTATCATTTCTTTGCCGAGATAATGGTCGATGCGGTAGATATTTTCCGGGCCAAAGCACGATTCCAGCTGGTGGTTTAACTCTTTTGCTGAGGAAAGCGTTTCTCCGAACGGCTTTTCAATGATGATTTTCCCTTCTTTTAAATTGGAAATCGTCTTCAGACCCGCCGCAATGACGGAAAAAAAGCGGGGGGCGACGGCAAGATAGAAGATATGGGACGCAGCCTGCATTGACTCATACGCTTGTCCCAGTCCATCATAGGCAGTCCCATCCGAAAAATCCATACGGTAATAATCCAGATGCCCGGCAAAGTCGGCAAAGGACTCCTCCGAATAGGGGAGACGGGAGAATCTGCGGATCCAGTCCCGGGCCAGGGCGGTATAGGAGGCGGTATCGTAATCACGGCGGCCGATCAGAAGGATCTTGCTGCGGGCGGACAGCTTTCTGGTCCGGCTCATGGTATACAGAGCCGGAAGCAGCTTGCGAAAGGTCAAATCGCCGGTTCCGCCGAAGATGGTAATGCAGGTGTCATACTTCATGGCCGGCCCTCCATTCGTGATGGAATATACCTTTTCTGTCAGTGCGCTCAAAGGTATGTGCACCGAAGAAGTCGCGCTGCGCCTGAATCAAATTGGCTCCGGACGCCTTCGCGCGGAAGCTGTCTAAATAGAAACTGCGTTAAAGAATGCCGGAACAGGCAGACCCGAGGAGACGGCCAGGCCTGTGGTCTTCTTAAATTCTCCTGGTACCGGTTGATACGGGATAAGAAGAAATCGTCAAGATCAGACTCTCCAGCTCCGGATCCTTTAAGAAGGCTTTGGTAATGTCGTTTAAAAACTCCGCCTGAATAATGCAGCCGGCGCGGAAGATGGAAGCGATGCTGCCGAGGTCTAAATTCCAGCCAAAGTGGTGGGAGGCATCCTGCATCAGCGAGAATCCCTGGGCGTAGGCGATGATTTTACCCGTATAGAGCGCCTCGCGGACCATTTCTGCAAAAGCCTGCTTGTCTTCGACGGCCGTGACTGCCGGTGCTTGGATGAGGGAAGATGCCTTTTGGCGCCGCTCCAGATGGTTTGACATGACGCGGGCATTGCAGGCAGCGGTGATCATGGAGATATCGACGCCCTGTTTCAGGGATTCGATGCTGGCCCAGCGGCCCGTTCCCTTCTGTCCCGCACTGTCGAGAATATGATCGATGATATCCCCGTCAGCCATGTCGTCGGCTTCGAGGAAAATGTCGGCGGTGATTCCGATGAGATAGCTGTGCAGTTCTCCCTCGTTCCAGGTACGGTAGATGTCCGCCAGTTCCCGGTTGGTGAAGCCGCCGGCGTACTTGAGCAGGAGGAATGATTCGGCAATCAGCTGCATGTCGGCGTATTCGATGCCGTTATGAACCATTTTTACGTAATGTCCGGCGCCCTCAGGACCGATATAGGTGCAGCAGGGTTCATTTTTTGCCTTAGCCGCAATGGTTTCAAGGATCTGCTGAACCGATTCATAGGCTTCACGGGAACCGCCGGGCATGATGGAAGGGCCGAACCGTGCGCCTTCCTCCCCTCCGGATATACCGACGCCGAGGTAGCGCAGCCCCTTTTCTTTCAGCAGCGCAGCGCGGCGGTTCGTGTCTCCAAAATAGGAATTGCCGCCGTCCATGATAAAATCACCTTTATCCAGAAGCGGAATCAGCTGATCGATCACGGCATCCACGGGCGCGCCGGCCTGAATCATCAGCATGATCTTTCGGGGCCTTTTAAGGGCGGAGACCAGTTCCGGCAGACTGAAAAATGGGATCAGATTATGATGCGGATGTTCTTCCATGACCTTCTGCGTGACTTCAGGACTGCGGTTATAGCCCGCCACCAGGAAGCCGTGATCAGCCATGTTCAGGGCGAGGCTGCGCCCCATGACGGACAGGCCGATCAGGCCGATATCCAAAAGCTCGGGAGTGGGTTCTGATTTCTTTAAATTTTCTTCACGTCACTTTTCTTTTGAAGGTCAACAACAGGTTCGGATTTGCTCAGCGGAGGAGCCAGGACCACGGCACGCCTGGGAGCGGGACTCTGAACACAGCCGGTAAGCATGCCGGTGGGATCCAGCCGGAAGCTTACCAGCCGCCTTCATAGCGGTTGACTGCGAGCAGAAATTTACTGTCACCGGTGATTATGAAATCTCTGGGATAGCTGCCGCCGCTTTCCGTCTGCTGAATCATTTCCACCTCGAAGCCATGCAGCCGGTAAACGGTGATGAGGTCCGCGTGCCGGGTTGACAGATAGAGAAAGCGTTCATCGGGAGAGAGGCGGATGGCCGCGGATATGGCGGCCGGAGACCAGACTCTGCCCTCCGGAAGCAGCTTTTGTACACTCTTTAATGTGAACTGGGGGCCGTCTCCGGCCTCGTACAGGAACAATTCATTGGAGAGTTCGCTGACGAGGAAAAAACGTTTGTGGGCCTGGTCGAAAACGCCGTGTCTTGGGCCGGTGCCCTTCGGGAACGTGATGGAACCGGCTTCGGCAAAGTCACGGTCCATATCGAACAGCAGGACCCGGTCACGAAGAAGGCAGGGAACCATCATAATGCGGCCATGAAACAGGATCTGGTGACAGCCGGCCTTATATCCGGTCTCTATGCGTTTGTAAAGGGTGATGCCGCCAGGTTCTTTCCGATAAATGAGGATGCTGCCCTCATGGTAATTAGCCGTATAGATAAATGCGTCATCCTGAGTGACGTAACAGGCGCTTCCTGTCTCCTCGAATAATTCGCCTGTCAGCCGCGGGCGCTCTCCTGCGGTATCAATAAGGCAGACACCAGCTTTCCCGTCTTTTACGATGGGGGAGGCGAGCTGCCCGTGATATAGGGACAGGTATTTGGAATCGGGTGCTGTATAATACAATTCCGGTCCGGTTATGATACCCGTATCAGAATCAAACTGAAAACGGTAAATACCGTCACTTTGCGCAGAGAAGTATGTTCCGAGATAACCATTTTGTACTTGCAAACTTTTGCCTCCTGACTTATAATAAAATATGTAATAAAAATAGTTACAGTTTCTAACTGTTATTATAATGATTACAGTTAAGGATGTCAATGGTTTTTCCTATAATTTCTATAGGAAAGGAGGAGATTAATACGATATCACTTATTTTGGAGTATTTTGGCAGTCATATGGGAGACTATCTTACCGTGCTCCGGGAGCATGTGGTAATCAGTCTCATGGCGCTGGCCATATCCGTGCTTCTGGGAATATCCGCAGGATATGTCTGTGTCCGCACTCCAAAGCTGGAAAAATGGCTGGTTGGGACGTTTCAGACCCTGCGTATCGTTCCCAGCCTGGCGATCCTGATTCTGCTGATTCCATTGCTGGGAACAGGAGTGAAACCGGCTCTGGCAGCGCTGGTATTGCTGGCGGTTCCGCCCATACTGCTCAATACAGTTACAGGGTTGACGGAAGTGCCGGATTTTATGCTGGAAACGGCGAGAGGATTGGGAATGACAGAAAAGCAGGTGATGTTCCGCGTGAAGTTTCCGATGGCCTTTCCCCTCATCATGACCGGTGTGAAGACCGCCATGATCGAGATCGTGGCCAGTGCCGCCCTTGCGGCTAAGATCGGAGCGGGCGGGCTTGGCGGCCTGATATTTACCGGCCTGGGCTTAAACCGCCTGGATCTGCTTCTGGTGGGAGGCATCTCCGTGGCTCTGCTGTCCCTTGCATCGGGAGCGATTCTGGATGGAATCGAAAAAATGCTGACGCCGTATCTTAGGACGGCGCCGCGCAGAAGGAATATAAGAGAGAGAAAGAGAGGAATCATATGAAAACACAGAACAGAATCAAGAAAATAGCTGCACTGGCTCTTGCCGGCGTGATGGCGGCCGGACTGACCGCGTGTGGGGGATCCGCTTCCGGAGGGGAGACCATCCGGGTGGGCTCCAAAGATTTCACTGAGAGCCTGGTGGTCTCGGAAATCTATGCGCTGGCCCTTGAGAATGCCGGTTATAAGGTGGAAAGAAAACAGGATATTGCGGGATCGGTCGTTCATACATCCCTGATTAATAATGAGATTGATCTGTATCCGGAGTATACGGGAACTGGTCTGCTTTCGATTTTACAGATGGACATGATAACGGATCCGGAGGAAGTATACCGGACGGTTAAGGATGAATATGAGAAGCGTTTCAGCGTGACATGGCTGGATTATTCGAAGGCGAACGACGGACAGGGACTGGTGATCCGGACGGATGTGGCAAAGCAGCTGGGGATCACTACCATTTCTGATTTACAGGAGCATGCTCCGGAGCTGCGCTTCGCCTCTCAGGGGGAATTTGACGCGAGAGAGGATGGACTCCCGGCGCTGGAAAATAAGTACGGCACTTTTGACTGGAAATCCAGCCGTGTATACGACGGCGGCTTGAAGTATGAGGTTCTTTTAAACGGAGAAGCCGATGTGGCGCCTGCCTATACGACGGAAGGGCAGCTGGCAGAGAAGGACAAGTTTATACTTCTGGAAGACGACAAACAGGTGTGGCCTCCGTATAATCTGGCTCCGGTAATCCGTGACGACACACTTGCAAAGAATCCCGAGATTGCAGATATCTTAAATAAGATCAGCGCATCTCTGGACACGGATACGGTTACCGCGCTGAATGCAGAGGTAGATGTGAATAAACGGGAGTATGAGGAAGTCGCCCGGGAATATTACGATACGATTAAGTAAGGAGAGGAGGGACTCATGTCTCAGACTGCCATTGAATTTCAGAATGTAACGAAACAATTTGACAACGCCGCTCTTCCTTCGGTGGATCAGGTCAGCCTGACCATCGAAGAAGGCGAGTTTATAACGATTCTCGGATCATCTGGAAGCGGAAAAACCACTCTTCTGAAAATGGTAAACCGCTTATATGAGCCGACAGGCGGAAAGATATTTCTGTTTGGCGAGGACATATCCACGGTGGATGTGGTAAAGGTGCGCAGACGCATCGGTTACGTCATACAGCAGATCGGTCTTTTTCCCCACATGACCATAGCGGATAACATTTCCGTGGTTCCCAAACTGCTTAACTGGGATAAGAAACAGACCGACGAGCGGGTGGATGAGCTTCTTAACCTGGTGGGACTCCTGCCGGAGGAGTTCAAACACCGGTATCCCTCCCAGCTGTCCGGCGGCCAGCAGCAGCGTGTGGGGCTGGCCCGGGCGCTGGCAGTGAATCCGAAGATTATGCTTCTGGATGAACCGTTCGGAGCGATCGACGCGATCACGCGCATGAAGCTGCAGGATGAGCTTCTTCGAATCCACGGAGGGCTTAAGAGGACCTTCCTGTTCGTGACTCACGATATTAACGAGGCGTTCAAGCTGGGAAGCCGTGTGATTGTGATGAATGAGGGAACGGTCAGGCAGTTCGATACTCCCGCCCGTATCGTGAAGAATCCGGCGGATGACTTTGTGGCCTCCCTGATCCGATCGGCCAGGGAGCAGGAAGAATTCTGGAGGATGACCATTGATTGAATATGCGTTAAAATATCCCGAGAAGCTGTATGGGGCGCTGGGGCAGCATCTGGTACTGGTCGGCGTCACGCTGGTGCTTTCTCTGCTGCTGGCGGCTGTGCTGACCGTCTGCGCCATGTATTTTAAGACCGTGTCGAATGCCCTGGTCCATCTGTTTTCCGTAGTCTATTCGATCCCGAGTCTGGCCATGTTCGCCATGCTGATTCCCGTGACAGGGCTGGGAATGAAAACGGCTTTGATTGTACTTACTCTTTATAACCAGTACCTGCTCCTGCGTAATTTTACGGCAGGCTTAAACGGCGTCGATTCCGCCATCATCGAGGCGGCCGCGGGAATGGGGATGACGACCATGCAGATCCTGTTAAAGATCCGCCTGCCTCTGGCAAAACGGTCCATCTTTACAGGAATCCGCCTCGCCATTGTCTCGACTACCGGAATCGCCACGATCGCGGCTACCATCAACGCCGGCGGCCTGGGAACAATCCTTTTTGACGGCCTCCGGACGCTGAATTTGGTGAAAATACTCTGGGGAACCGTACTGTCCGCAGGGCTGGCCATCGCGCTAAATGCAGGGCTGGAGCGGATTGAGAGGAGACTTTAGGCGGCGGCGTGCGGTCAGCTGTTCACGCCGTCGTCCGGTTGGCTCCGGCTCCCGAACGACCTGTATTCCGACAGGCGTCGTATGGAGGTGGCGTACTCGGAAGGCGTCATCCCCGTCAGCTTCTTAAACTGTCTGGAAAAGTAGTGTACCGAGGTATAGCCGAGCCGGTCTGATATCTCAGTAAAATTCAAGTGATTGTCGCGGATCAGTTGTTTGGCTGTTTCGATCTTCATGGAAGAGAAATAGTCGATCACCCCGCACCCGTGCGCCTCCCGGAAAATCTTCTGGAGCTGAGAACGCCCTGTCAGCGTATCGTGGCAGATGGTATCGATGGAGAGACGCTCTCCGATGTGTTCCTCCATGTAGCGCACGATCCGGCTGTAGGCGTCGCTCTTAATGCGGACCTCCGGCTGCCGCCGGGGCCCGAACTGTCCCGGATTCTCAAAATATCTGCGGTAGAGATGAATGATCAGTTCCTCCAGATAATTGGCGATCATCTGCTCCGCCCCGAATGCCGGAGGGGCGGACTGCCGTACCAGTTCTTCCTGATAAGGGTCGTCCATCCGGCCGGAAAATGCGTTGCGGGCTTCTATAATAATTCTTGCCAGCAGTTCCCGTTCCGTCTCTGAAACGGTGAGCATTTTCCCCTCAAACGCCTTCATGCAGGGGGAATGACACTCAAATCCAATAACCACCAGGTTCGGCGCCACTTCTCCGTTAGTAATGATGTTATGGAATTCCCCCGGTTTGTGGAAGATAATATTTCCACGTTTCAGAGGGACTCGTTTCTCTCCGGCCATTACGTCAATCACGCCCTTGTCCACACAGACAAATTCCCAAAAATCATGACTCTCACCCGGAAATGAGAAATTACTCATATATTCGAAATAGTGTATGGAAATGACTTTGCGTACAACGGCGCTGGTCCGGAGCACCGTACTCTTGTATTCCATGAACGCCTCCTTTCAGACTGTACGTACCATTCACAGCCCGCGCCACCCCCTGTGAACGGCAACGGCTGTACCTGTGTGAAATGTGAAACGACTCCGTTTCGTGTTTACAGTATATCATATTCTGTGGTAAAATAGTAAAATGTGTACGATAATGCAAATAAAATAGCAGATAGTGCAAATATATTTTCCTGTGTATTCACTATACTGGAGTTAGTAAAACGTGTTCGGCAATCAAGTCACTACGGACTGCCGGGGCGAGTTGAAAATAAGGAGGTAGTTGCAATGACTAAGAAACCAGTTCTGGTAATTATGGCAGCAGGGATGGGGAGCCGTTATGGCGGTCTTAAGCAGATTGACCCGGTAGACCCATACGGTAACAAGATCATTGACTTTTCTATTTACGATGCGGTGGAAGCCGGATTCGAGAAGGTAGTATTCATTATTAAGAAGGCCATCGAAAAAGAGTTTAAGGAGCAGATCGGAGACCGCATGGCGAAATACGTGCAGGTGGAATACGTGTTCCAGGAGCTCGATAAGCTGCCGGAGGGCTACAGCGTACCGGAAGGCCGTGTGAAGCCATGGGGAACGGCTCATGCGATCCTGTGCTGCAAGGATGCGGTAGACGGACCGTTTGCAGTGATCAATGCCGATGATTACTATGGCAAGAGCGCATTTAAATCCATTTATGACCAGCTGGTTGAATATTCAGACAACGAAAAGTATCAGTACACAATGGTAGGCTACAAGATTTATAATACTTTGACAGAGAACGGACATGTGGCGCGCGGCGTCTGCACCACGGACGAGAGCAGCCATCTGGTGGATATCCACGAGAGAACCAGAATCGAAAAGCACGGCGACATCGCGGAATTTACAGAGGATGACGGTGCGACCTGGACGGAACTTCCGGAGGAGACCATCGTTTCCATGAATATGTGGGGCTTTACGGCCAGTGTTTTAAAGGAGATCGATGCCAGATTTGCCGCCTTCTTAGATCGTGAACTGCCCAAGAATCCGATTAAATGCGAATATTTCCTGCCATTTGTGGTAGATGAACTGTTAAAAGAGGGGAAAGCCGACGTGACGGTGCTGAAGAGCATTGACCGCTGGTATGGAGTTACTTATAAAGAGGACAAGGAAACGGTTGTGAACGCCATAAAGGGGCTCAAGGAAGCCGGATTCTATCCAGAAAAATTATGGGAGGAAGCGTGATGGGAGACGCACAGTGTGGTAAAATCAGGGAGGCCATCGGCCTTTTAAGCTTTGAAGGGGAACCGATTTCCTGGGAACGTTACGGAAGCGGTCACATCAATGACACGTTTCGGCTGGTATGCAGAGACGGAGAGAAGGAGCATTTATACATACTCCAGAGAATCAACCATGAAATCTTTACCGATCCGGTGTCTCTGATGAGAAACATCGCCGGCGTCACTTCGTTCCTGCGTGAGAAAATCATCGCACAGGGCGGTGATCCGTACCGTGAGACATTAAACATCGTAAAATCCAGAGACGGCAAGGATTACGTGACAGACAGCGACGGAAATTACTGGAGAGGTTACTTATTTATCTCTGGCGCCACCTGCTTTGACAAGGTGCGCAATCCAGATGACTTCTACCAGAGCGGTAAGGCGTTCGGCCATTTCCAGCGTCAGCTGGCCGAATATCCGGCAGAAGAGCTGACGGAGACAATTGTAAACTTCCATAATACACCGGTCCGTCTGGAGACATTTAAGAAGGCGGTGGAAGAGGATGTGTGCGGACGCGCTCATCTGGTGGAAGAGGAGATCAAGTTTGTCATGGACCGCGCCGATGAGGCCGGAGCTGCCATGAACATGCTGAAGGAGGGAACACTTCCGCTCCGCGTAACCCACAACGATACGAAGTTAAACAATATCATGATTGACGATGTTACGGGTGAGGCCCTGTGCATCATCGATCTGGATACCATTATGCCGGGACTGTCCATTTTCGATTTCGGCGACTCCATCCGTTTCGGAGCTAATACAGCCGATGAGGATGAGCCGGATGTCAGCCTTGTTTCGCTGTCCCTTCCGCTGTATGAAATCTATACAAAGGGATTCCTGGAGGGATGCCAGGGCAGCTTAACCCAGGCGGAGCGCGATATGCTCCCTATGGGTGCAAAACTCATGACCTTTGAATGCGGTGTGCGTTTCCTGACTGATTTCCTGCAGGGTGACACGTATTTCCGTATCAGCCGTGAGAATCATAACCTGGACAGAACCAGAACCCAGTTCGCTCTCGTCGCCGACATGGAGAAGAAGTGGGCCGATATGGAAGCGATCGTGTGTAAATATTAAGGATATCAGGAGGAAAATAAATGAGAATTTTAGTGACCGGAGGCGCCGGATATATCGGAAGCCATACATGTGTGGAACTGCTGAATCAGGGACAGGAAGTCGTTGTTGTCGATAATTTATGCAACTCTTCAGAGGAATCCTTAAACAGGGTAAAACAGATTACAGGAAAAGACGTGACCTTTTATAAGGCAGATTTACTGGATAAGGCTGCTATGGAGGAGATCTTCAGCAAAGAGACAATCGATGCGGTGATCCATTTCGCCGGCTTAAAGGCAGTAGGCGAATCCGTGGCAAAGCCGCTGGAATATTACTATAATAATATTACGGGCACGCTCGTTCTGTGTGACGTGATGAGAAACCATGGCGTGAAGAAGATCATTTTCAGCTCCTCAGCTACCGTATACGGAGACCCGGCGTTCGTTCCGATCACCGAGGACTGCCCGAAGGGAAAGATTACCAATCCATACGGCCAGACGAAGAGCATGCTGGAGCAGATTTTGACTGATTTACATACCGCGGATCCGGAATGGAGCGTGATTTTACTCCGCTACTTCAATCCGGTGGGAGCTCATAAGAGCGGTCTGATCGGAGAAGATCCGGCAGGTATTCCGAACAATTTAACTCCATACATCACCCAGGTTGCCGTAGGCAAACTGAAGGAAGTGGGCGTATTTGGCAATGACTACGATACACCGGATGGAACGGGTGTCCGTGACTACATTCACGTCGTGGATCTGGCCATCGGCCACGTAAAGGCAGTCGATAAACTGGCTCAGTCCGAGCCGGACGTACGCATCTACAATCTGGGAACCGGCAAGGGCTTCAGCGTGCTTCAGATGATCGAGGCATTCTCCAAAGCCTGCGGAAAACAGATTCCATACGCAATCAAGCCAAGAAGACCTGGCGATATCGCCGAGTGCTACGCGGATGCGGCGCTTGCTAAGAAGGAACTGGGCTGGGAAGCAGAAAGAGGAATTGACGAGATGTGCGAAGATTCCTGGAGATGGCAGTCCAATAATCCGAACGGATACAGATAAGATTGATCCCGGGAAGAAGAGATTCTTCCCGGGATATTTATTTCCGCGAGGGTCACGGTGACTCGTGGGCAGAGCCTGCGGGTGATCGTGACGGATTGTTCAGGCTGTCATACCACGCCTCGACCTCTCCCGGCGTTTTACTGTTGATAAAAACGGTGTATTCCGGCAGGCGAATGGCCAGTATAGGCCGGACATTCCTGTATATATACAGCCGGCATTCACCGGTCTGATTCCCGTAGAATTTGCCGAGAAGATAGTCGTTGGTGGCTGCTCCGTTGGTCCGGCGGAGCGGTTCTTCCGGGAGGCTGTCGAGAAGTTCCGTCTCCAGAATGTCGTCTCTGGAAAAGGAGATATCATACATCCCTGCGGTCACCTCCACGTTGGCGCCGCGAATGGAAAGCTGCGGCTTCACAAAATCCATCCGCACAAAGACGGCGCAGATCCAGACGAGGAGAAGGATGGTCCCCGCCGTTATGGTGCCGGTTATGGCTTTTGCAGCCGGTTTTGCCATGTTCATGCTGAAGTTGGCGCTGCACATCCGGTCCTGAACGAAGAAACGTTTATCGTCAGGATTGCTGTACCAGCCATTTTTCCAGTACAGGTCATCGTCTACCAGGAGCGGTGAGCGGTCGGCAGACAGGATATCATTCCGTTTATTTTCCAGCCACAGGATGGAGGCAGTAATCAATACGATTACAGTGATCTGAATGGCCAGGAAGAGGAAGAATTCCAGCGTAGTAGTCGAACCGCGTACGGCCAGCGGAATCAGAAGAATGGCCATGGAGAGAAGCATAAGGTAATTGGAGGCAATCCACATCCCGGACCAGACACGCTTCGTTAAACGGTTGACTGCCAGATTGATCTTACTGTCATTGCTGTATACTACATTCTCCCGGTGACTGTACCAGACGTGTACGAACCAGAATATCGCTTCCATAAGAAGAACCGCTCCTGGCAAAAGAAAGCGCAGATAGCTGTTTCCAAAATATTCCCGGAGATGGGGAAGGAAAAACAGCGCCAGGATGCTGGCCAGAATTACCGGTAAGTGCCACCAGTGGGAAAACGGCAGCTTTTCAGATACGGAGGAGACTGAGGTATCCACGATCACCGTCCGGACGGGCTCGCCTACTATCCATTTCTTAGAAATTTTCAGGCTATACATGCGGCGGTGGGCAAAAATCAGGAGCCCCATGGACACGATGCAGAATTCCAGGAGCCAGAGTGTCCAAACGATCATAAAGATGGAAAGATGTCCCAGGGAGAGAAACGCGGCTCCCGTTCCGGCAGCCAGATTAATGATGTAAAAATTCCGGTTTGCTTTCCTGTAATGAGCGGTCAATGCAGCGGTGTCTTCATCCAGAACCGCCGATTCCGGGACATGGACACCAAATATCATGCCTTCCCGGTAGCGGTGTTTTCCGCCGTATACTGCGGCAAAGATTCCCACGATGCTCCAATCTGTGATTAAGAAAATGACTAATAGCGCAATATCCATGTCTGTCCCTCCGTTGTTTCTGTCAGTGCCCTTGTGAATGTGTCTTTATGAGCGTATCCTTATGAATGTGTCCTTATGAGTGTGTCTTTATGATGGCTCGATCGCCGGTTCCATATGCGCAAAAATTTCTTCGCAGATCGTCAGAAATTCCTTTTTATCCATTCCCTTTAAGCAGGCTTCCGCTCCAATCAGCTCCAGCTCTTCCTTTAGTTTTTCGCGGTACTGTAAGGTCGTGTCCTTCATCGGACGCACGGTCGCGCCGTTTCTCCGGTCTATCTCGATAAAGCCTTCCGCACGGAGAATCTGATAAGTCTTGTTTACCGTCATGGTATTGACGCCCGCATCGAGGGCCAGCTGACGTACCGTGGGAAGCTTTTCACCGACTTTCAGTTCCCCTCTTCCGATTCCGGTAACAATCTGGTTCCGCAGCTGGACGTATATGGGGACAGTGCTGGCCGTGTTCAGACGAATAATCATGGAATAACCTCCTTTCTAAAATAAGTATCACTTGTATTATATATAGTAATACAAGTGATACTTATTGTCAATAGAAATAGAAATAGAAATAGAAATAGAAACAGAAATAGAAATGGCCGCCGGACAATTCCGACGGCCATTCGTATGACGGTTACAGGTTTGGATAAACCAGCTCATGCAGAAGTTTAGGAAGCTGCTCTTCCATGGTTTCATCGCCAAACTGGCAGGTGCCGACGTTCTTGTGACCGCCGCCGCCGTATTTTAACATCAGGCTTCCGACATCGAGAGACGCGGTGCGGTTTAAGATGCTGTAACCGACTGCGACAGAGCAGCCGATGCCGCCCTTTCCATTGACGATCCATGCGGAAATATTCTGCTCCGGATACATGCTGTAGATCAGGAAACGATTGCCTGTATAGATGGGATCAACTCCCCGCAGGTCTGAAATGATTACATCCTGTTCCACCCTGGTATGTTCGGCAATCATGGCCCTGAATTTTTCTGTCTGCTCAAAATAGACCCCGATCCGCTCCTGTACATCCGGAAGATTTAAGATTTCCTCAGTGTTCATGGTGCGGCAGGCGTCGATCAAACGCTCCATTAACTGGTAGTTCGAGATAGTAAAGTTCCTCCAGCGTCCCAGGCCGGTTCTCGGGTCCATCAGAAAGCCGATCAGTATCCAGCCCTTCGGATTCTGAATTTCATCGATGGTGAGGTGACCGGAGTCCACCTTGTCCACGGCCTCCATCATCTCATTAAAATGAGAGAAACGCTCATTTCCGCCGTAGTATTCGTAGATAATCCTGGCACAGGAAGGGGCCAGACGGCTCTCTCCTTTGTATTTACCTTCCAGCTCGAGCCTCTCGAACTCGCTGGAATGATGGTCGAACCAAAGGCCGCAGCCTTCTACAAAGGGGACATTTGCCAGACAGTCATCCTCTGTGATCTCGACGAGACCGTCCTGTAAGTCCTTCGGATGAGCAAATTTCCAATGGTCGATGACGCCTGCCTCTTTTAGAAGAGCGCCGCAGACGAGACCATCAAAGTCAGAACGTGTTACTAATCTCATGGTTTCATTTCCTCCTGCTTTTGACATTTTCGTACATTTTATGTAATTACTGCCTCTATCATATCACTTTTGAGGGCGGATGAACAGTAAATAAAAAAGTTTGCATCCTATGGAAAATGCTTGACAAGGCTTCCTTCATACGATAATATTAATATCGCAACAGAAGTAACAGGAAACAGAATAACAATTGAAAAGTACGTAATATCCCTTATTCAGAGTGATGGAGATAAAAGGATCTGTGAAGTCACGGCAACCCCGGCCTGAATGGCGCACATTGGTGTGCAGTCAGGAGAGGGCGGAAGGTGCCAACCTGAGCGAGAAATCGAGCAATAAGAGGATTTGATACATGATTTATCAAGTCCGCATTGCTGCGGGCTTTTCTTTTTGTTATTCCCGCGGGCAACGAGCCAAAATCAAGCTTGTTTGAATTTGGCGACTGCCGCGAGGGTCAAAAAACCGGCAGCTGGCTGCAGGTCTTCTGACTCCCCCATGTACATAAGGAGGAAATGACAACATGGAAAAATTATTATTTACATCCGAGTCCGTGACGGAAGGCCATCCGGACAAAATGTGCGACCAGATTTCCGATGCGATTCTGGACGAGATGTTAAAGCAGGACCCGATGAGCCGTGTGGCCTGTGAGACCTGCTGTACCACAGGTCTTGTACTGGTTATGGGTGAGGTGACCACTCACGCATACGTGGATATCCAGAAGGTAGTCCGCGAGACGATTCGCCAGATCGGCTATGACCGCGCGAAATACGGCTTTGACTGCGATACCTGCGGTGTGGTCGTATCCCTGGATGAACAGTCCCCGGATATTGCTATGGGCGTAAACAAGGCTTTGGAAGCGAAGGAACACACGATGTCTGAGGCTGAGCTGGATGCAATCGGCGCCGGCGACCAGGGCATGATGTTCGGTTTTGCCAGCAATGAGACGGAAGAGTATATGCCTTATCCGATCGCCCTGGCACACAAACTGGCGCTCCAGCTGACGAAGGTGCGCAAAGATGGCACATTAAAGTACCTGCGTCCGGATGGAAAGACTCAGGTTACGGTGGAATACGATCAGAATGGCCGTCCGATCCGTCTGGAAGCAGTGGTTTTATCGACCCAGCACGACGAGGCCGTTACTCAGGAGCAGATTCACAAGGATATCAAAGAGTATGTATTTGACGCCATTATCCCGGCTGATATGATCGACGAGGAGACCAAGTTCTTTATCAACCCGACAGGACGTTTCGTTATCGGCGGACCGCAGGGAGACAGCGGACTGACAGGAAGAAAGATCATCGTGGACAGCTACGGCGGATATGCGCGCCACGGCGGCGGCGCCTTCTCCGGTAAGGACTGCACCAAGGTAGACCGTTCAGCGGCTTACGCGGCCCGCTACGTGGCTAAAAACATGGTGGCTGCAGGTCTGGCGGATAAATGCGAGATTCAGCTGTCCTATGCCATCGGTGTGGCGCATCCGACTTCCATCATGGTGGATACATTCGGAACAGGTAAGTTAAGCGATGATAAACTGGTTGAGATCATCCGTGAAAACTTTGACCTCCGTCCGGCGGGAATTATCCGCATGCTCGATCTTCGCAGACCGCTTTACAAGCAGACAGCCGCATACGGACATTTCGGAAGAAATGATCTGGATCTGCCGTGGGAGAAGCTGGATAAGGTGGAGCTATTGAAGAAGCATATATAAATGGAATAACGCGATCACTCCAGTATCCGGCCGGGGTGGAAAACAGGTGAGAAAAGACAGGTGAGAAAGAATTGGCAAAGCGTTTCAAAGCGCTTGAAAGATTCTTTTTCACCTGTTTTTGTGTGATAATCCGCCTGGGAGTGACAAGTGACTATACTCTGGAGCGCCGCCTCGTGACTTTCCGCCAGGAATATGTTATAGTCAGTTCAACAGATTATTAGAGGAAAATAAGGGATACGTGAGCGGACTGGGATGCATGGTATCCACGAGAATGGAGGAATCATAATGGGCTGTGACATACATCTCTTTGCAGAAGGGTATACCGCCGATGTTCGTGGCAAAACGCTCTGGAACAGGGAGACCGGTAACCGGCGTTGGAAGAACATCGAACACTGGTATCGGGACGATGTGTGGGCGGATTTAAGGATTCAGGGCGATGGAGGCTTCAGCCGTCGTGATTTGATCGATGGGCACCGCGATTATGGGTTGTTTTATCTGCTGGCCGGAGTCCGGGGAGAAGAGGAGGAAAGCTCCTGGCCTCCGATTGCGAAGCCGCGAGGCCTGCCGGAGCAGATGGACGACCTGGTTTTTCGGTATGAGACAGACGAGATGGAGATCGGAAGCATTGACTGCCACGATCTCTCCTGGCTGACGCTGCGAGAACTGAAGGAAAGCGGCTACGGAGGACGGATGCCGTTAAAAGGCTGGGTCCGGGAAGAGGACTACGAGAAAATGCTGGAGTTTGATGCGGCCGGAAAACCTTACCAGCTGGCGTTCATTGATGAAAAGAGCAAGGAGACACCGGAGACCGGGCTGGTCTGCCGGGAATGGCTGGGGTACTTAAATCTGAACCTGACCATGCTGATCAGCCGGCTGGAAGCGCTGAAAGAGGAGTGGAGAATCAAAAGTGATGATGAGGTACGCATCGTGTTCTGGTTTGACAATTAGAGAAAGGCGGTGAGACCGGTTATGCCGGCATACTTTAGTGTGGTTTTTCAGTTTCGGAGAAAAGAGCTGTATCCCGGTTTTGTATCAGATTTTTACCGGGATCTGGGGCAGGTAGGATTTGCATTTCAGAGCGGATGCTATGAGGCGGAAAACATGAGTTTTGAAGAACTTGTTCGCTATAATCAGGCACACCTGGACGATAATTTTGAGTTGGGATACGAGGAGGATGGCAGGAATGATTATAAGCAGGTCTATTTCAGCCATTCGGAATATGAGGAGGTCCGGGGCTTTTGGATGAATTTCCGCGGAATCCGGGAAATCCGTTTTTGTCTCCTTATTCCGGAGTGGGAGATGATGGAGTGCGAAACGATGGAGTGCGAAACGCTCTGGTATTTTAAAATGAAAAAACTCGCTCCGGTACAGCACATGGCAGTATCGATGTGGTCCCGGGGTAGTGTGGCCGCAATTCAGACGGAACTGGAGCTGGATGACGGAGCCGTGAGAATGAGCGCACTCCAGGGCGGCGCAGAACCGTCAGTCAGACCATTTGCAGTGATTCCGGCCGCATGCGGCGGATCTGCATACGTAAATCAGTACACGGTTCGGAATCTGGAGGCAAACGGCCTTCTGCTGACCGATGAAATGATGACAGAAGGGAACTGCAGTTTATAAAGGGACAGGCAAATTTTATAATAGTTTTATAAATGCGGTCTTCATTCTGTGTTATAATATTTTTGTATAAAATGGAATACTATAAGCAGAGGAGAGACGCACGTTGTGAAACTAAAATTAAGAACACGTCTGGCGGTCGCTTTTGTGATCATAACCGTGGTGCCGCTGGCGCTGATTTACGCGGTTGTGGCGGGACTCAGCAATTATCAGATGAAATCGTTCCGCAAGGCGTATAATTTAACAGAGCAGGTAAATCTCTTTTCCGGCAATTCCCTTCAGATTTTTAACCGGATGACGCAGGTTGAACAGAAAGAAATCGAGAAGATTTTAGACAGCAGCCCGGAGAAGTTTAGTGATATGGAATATATGCAGAAGCTGAATGAAAAGCTGTCGAATAAATATGCATATATGATTGTACGAAAAGACGACCAGATCGTATTTGACGGAAACAGTCATGTGACCCAGGAGCTCCTCGATCAGCTGCCCAAGTATGAAGACGTGGACAGCAGCATCGACGGAGCCATCTATCTGGATGGGGATACGCAGCATCTGGTCAAGCAGATGGATTTCCTTTACCCGGATGAGGGAAAGGGCAGTGTGTTCATTGTATCCAATGTAGACGGACTTCTTCCGGAGATCAAGGCCATGATGGCGGAGATGCTTCTGGCGGTAATTCTGATCATCGTGTTTACGGACGCGATCCTGATGATGTGGGTCTACAGTTCTGTGGTACACCCGCTGGGGCGGCTCCAGGAGGCCACGAAGAAGATCAGGGACGGCAATCTGGATTTTGCACTGGAAGTGGAGAATGACGACGAGATCGGCCAGCTGTGCCAGGATTTCGAAGAGATGCGCATGAGGCTGAAGGAGAACGCGGAAGAGAAGATCCAGTATGACAAGGAAAATAAAGAGTTAATCAGCAATATTTCCCACGATTTGAAGACTCCGATCACGGCCATCAAGGGTTACGTGGAAGGAATCATGGACGGAGTGGCGTCCTCACCGGAGAAGCTAGACCGGTATATACGGACCATCTATAATAAGGCGAATGACATGGATAAGCTGATCGATGAGCTGACGTTCTACTCGAAGATCGATACGAACAAGATCCCATATACATTTTCCAAGATCAATGTGGCAAGCTACTTCAGGGACTGTGTCGATGAGGTGGGGCTGGAGATGGAAGCGAGAAATATCGAACTGGGATATTTCAACTATGTGGACGAGGACGTGATGGTCATCGCCGACGCGGAGCAGATGAGACGCGTCATCAACAATATTGTCAGCAATTCAGTGAAGTATATTGACAAGAAGAGCGGAATTATTAATATCCGCATCAAGGATGTGGGAGATTTTATCCAGATTGAGATTGAGGATAATGGAAAAGGCATTGCTGCCAAAGATCTGCCCAACATCTTCGACCGGTTCTACCGGACAGACTCTTCCAGGAACTCCTCTCAGGGTGGAAGCGGTATCGGGCTTTCTATCGTAAAGAAGATTATCGAGGACCACGGCGGAAGGATATGGGCGACCAGCAAGGAAGGGATAGGCACGGAGATACACTTTGTGCTAAGAAAATATCAGGAGGTTATTGCAGAATGAGCAGGATACTGATTATTGAAGACGAAGAGAGCATTGCAGAGCTCGAGAAGGATTATCTGGAACTGAGCGGCTTTGAGGTGGAGATTGAGAATGATGGAGAAGCCGGACTTACGAAGGCTCTTCATGAAGACTTCGATCTGCTGATTCTGGATCTGATGCTTCCGGGCGTGGATGGATTCGAGATCTGCCGCAAGGTCCGGGAAGTGAAGAACACCCCGATTATTATGGTATCTGCGAAAAAAGAGGATATCGATAAGATCCGCGGCCTGGGACTGGGCGCCGACGATTACATCACGAAGCCATTCAGCCCAAGTGAGATGGTAGCCCGTGTCAAGGCTCATCTGGCCAGATACGAAAGACTGATCGGAAGCGGAACTCCGGATAATGAGATTGTCGAGATCCGCGGCCTGAAGATTGACAAGACCGCGAGACGCGTGTGGGTCAACGGAGAGGAAAAGAGTTTTACGACAAAGGAATTTGATTTGCTGACCTTCCTGGCACAGAATCCGAACCACGTGTTTACCAAGGAAGAGCTGTTCAGCAAAATCTGGGACATGGAATCCATCGGAGATATCGCCACAGTCACGGTTCATATCAAGAAGATCCGCGAAAAGATCGAGTTTAATACGGCGAAGCCGCAGTATATCGAGACGATCTGGGGCGTGGGGTACCGGTTTAAGGTATAAAATGAAATAGAGATACCCTATAGTCCCTTTGTTTATAAGGAAAAATCACACTCTTGCTTTTGAAAAACATTCATCATACTACCAAAAAAACTACCAAAATATTTTGGACTGTGTTATATTGGTAGAAGCTGATAGGAACACAGGGAAAGGTCAGAAGATGAGGAAAGAAGAAGTAAGAGAGACAGGAATTGCAGGCATTAAACAGCGTATTAAGGACGGGAAGTACATTGTCTCACTGGATTTAGGGCGGGAAATCATTACAGACCCAAAGACAGGCAAGCGCAAGGAGAAGCAGAAAAAGACTACAAAGGTAGTAAACACGTTAAAAGAGGCAAAAGCAATTTTAGGCGAGAATAATGCGGCTAAAAGGCACAAGAAACTTACGGGAGCAACTGGAAAGGTCTACATCGAGAATGTAATCAAAGATTACAAAGAGAAGTATTATGATAGCGACAAGCATTGGAGCGATTCATATAAGCAACAAAAAAACTCCCAACACACCCACTTCATCAATTATTTTGGCAACATGGATTTAAAGCGAGTGGACACGGCTGAAATTGAGAATTACTTTTTGTATTGCCAAAATGATTTGGATTTGTGTACCAATACCATACAGAAGCACAAATGTCATTTAATTGACCTCTGGAAGTTTATGAAAAAGAATTTTTCAAAGTATGGTATTAACGAAAATGTGGTTTTAGATGCGGACTATGGAAATATCATAAAATACGAAGCTACTCCCTTGACGCTGGAACAGATAAATATACTTTTAAATCAATGTTTACTGGAAGATGATAGAAGTACCCTTTTGATGGTTGGACTTCCGGTTTTGGCAGGAATGAGACGTTCAGAGTTGTGCGGCTTGAGACATTCCAAGGTCGATTTTGAAAACAAAAAGATTTTGGTGGACGTAGCCAGAGTGCAGATAAACACCGGATTCATAGAAAAGCTGCCAAAAGGGGATAAAACACGGACAACTTGTATTTGTGAGGTACTTGAAAAATTTATGCAGTTGGCATTGGAACAACAGTTGGAATGGTCTCAAGGAAAGACACTTGAATGTGGTGAATATGTGTATCTGACAAAGACCAATATTGTATCTGACTATTTACCGCACCCGGGAAAAGTAAGCCGAAGATTTAAGGAATTACAGAAGAGAATCAATAAACGATTAGAAAAGGCAGGGCAAGAGCCATTACCTGTTATCCGATTGCATGATTTGAGACACAGCTTTATAAGTGTTCTGCTGAATAGCGGTCAAGTGAACCCATTTCAAGTTTATGGCTGTGCAGGTCATGTGATAGAGGACAATACAAGTACCAAGACTTACTGGCACGATCAAGGAGACAGGCAGGAAATTATTGACTTTTGGAACAAGAGTTTAACTGTGGATTTTGATATTTTAAAATAAAAGAATGTTTAAAGCCGAAGTGAGATGCTTCGGCTTTTCCAATGCCAAAAGGGTGCAAAAAAATCCGATTGACTATAATAAGATATACTCTCATATTCATATTATCATAAATCTTATTAACTGTAGCAATAGTAAAATTCTTTGACATTTGGGCGATATCGCTTCATACTTTTAATATATATTAAAAAAGGAGACAAGATGATGGGTGTTTATTCAGAACTATATATTGATTTTATAGAAAATTATCCTCAGCTAATTGAAGGGACAGAGAAATTTGACTTTATGTTTGATATGTTTATTGCGCTAAAAACGACAGACGGTGTCAAGCCAAATCCGCTCATAGCTGAATTTTTTAAAGATGTCTTTTGTGAATTACATGGTGGTGACATTCTTTGGGCGATGGCGTCCGCTGGAGGCTATAGCTATAATTTTTCTTTTTCAACACTTGATGAAGCGTTGAAAGGCTTTACAGCTTTACTCAATTATGATGTGAATTTATACTATTCACCGGCGATATTTAAAGGTTGGCGTAAAGACAAAAATGTCAGCCGCATCAATGTCATCTATATAGATATTGATGATGTGGAGGGTGTTGATTTTTCAGAGATGGACGAAAAAGGTATCAAGGACTATCTTTACTGCACTTACCATCTAACCTCTGCTATGTTTCCGAACTGGCTGGTTTCGAGTGGGCATGGGCTACACCTATACTACATTGTAAACACATTGGACTTGAAAAATGAAGCTGATTCAAAGTTGCGGGCATTATACACAGACTATCTTATTACCCATTTCCGAGCCGATATAGCTTGCCGAAATAAATCAAGGGTTTTGCGTTTCCCATTGAGCCGTAACGTCAAAAACATGGAAGCAATCAAAACCACTCGGTTGTTCCATTTGAACCCGTCAACAGATATAGATATAAAACGTCTGGATTGCTTTCGACACCCTCAATCAGAAATAGACGCATATATAAAGGCGTGTAATCTTATACGGGCAGAAAAGCGCAAGCAGACCATGATTAAAAACGGCACATGGAAAACGAAAGCTATAAAAATCAAAGTAGCAGATAAAAGGTCAACACCAATACCCATACAGACCACAGCGAAAACGGTTTCTGCTATAAATAAATCTAAAATAGATATACAACCAGATTCAGCCACATCTAAAACGGGAGTACATCCGGAATTGAAGATTAACACTTTTCCTATGCCTACAAAATCAAGATATAAACGGATATTACGAGATTTGCATAACTATGCCGCCAGAAGAAAAGGGTGTCCCAAAGGACATCGAGCAATATACACCCATATAACGGCGATTTTTTTAAAGAGGATTTTAGTGCCGGAAGAAGCCGCCGTTGAACGTGTCAAACAATATATAGATCGCGATTTTTTCGATGAAGCAGAGGAGATTGTAAGAAACGCATATGCTTCTAAGACCCAATATATGTATACAAATGCTCGAATTGCCGCCCTTCTTGACTTTCAAGAATATGACATAAAAAATTCATTTTCCGCATACACAGTCGAACAAAAACAAGCGGCGCGGGTAAAAAGTGTCAAGTCTTATGATGCAAAGCGTTATGCGGAAAACCGTGCTAACATACAAGAAAAAAGGCAACAACGATATGAGTATGTAAAATCCCACATGGATTTCACCGCCGCATCATTGGCGGAGGAGTTAGGTTGCTCAATCAGAACTATAAAATCAGTAAAGGCGGTTATCCGTCAGCAGGAAAAAGGCTAGTTGGGGATTTCCATCTAGCCTTTTCTAATGTCAACGTTTGGAATCAAAATATTTTAAAAGGCTATATATAAGTTCTTTTTCTTCTTCACTGTAGTTATCCAGACACACGGATTCATTGGGAACAGTGCCGATTAGGTAATCTACAGATGCGTGAAATATTTGAGAAAGTTCTAAGAGGTTTTGGACAGAGGGAACAGAAATACCCATTTCCCAAGCATTTACACTTGAACGGGTAACATTCAACTTCTGTGCAAGTTCGGTTTGAGACATGCCGCATCGTATCCGTAATTCGTTAATTCTTTTGTTTGTGATAATTATCATAGTTGAACACCTCCACATGACAAGCATATCAAACACAAGTATAAATATACTTATCAGTAATGATTATTTGTAATTGACAAATATTTTCTAAATGGTATAATATTGGCATGGCGGAATTGTGTGACAAATTCCGTATAAAAAAGTTAAAGGAGTGCGAAAATGTTAGGAGTAGACGAGTTCCGAAGTTCAACACAAGCAACAGAATGTCAGAAAAAAGTTGAAAGGAGATTAAACAAGATTAAGCAATGCTTTGTTCCGGCGATTATATTGACAGTGTTATCTGTACTATTAATGAAATTCAGTACCGCAGATAACAAACTTCTAGAAACATTGTCGATGGTAGTCGTAGTTGTCAATATAATTCTGCTAACTTATGCTGAAGCGTGGTTTTATGTCGGAAAACTGTTAGTGTTGCCTTTTAGGAAATTAGGGACAATTATTGGATTCCTTGTCTTTATTTTTTACTTTGCACCTTGCGTTATGGCTGTCATATGTGCACCAATCGTTCCGCTGCTTTATGAAAAATACCTTTGCGGAATAACGATGGAATGTTGTAAAGACATTATATAAATCTAAAGGAGTTATTTAACATGAAGGACCTTATTATTGCAATATTTATAGGTTTATGCGGTATCATAACATCCCTCTTTTATTTGATATTTGCCCAAAATGATACGCTAAAAATACTTGCAGAAAGCCATCAAGAGTAAGCGTCAAATAAGATGGTGGATAGAAAAATAACCACTAACCCTCTATACTAAAAGGGCAGTGGTTATCGGCAACGTTCCTGTACCATGGGATCCCATGGCAGATAGTCATCCAGATATTCCGGATTTTCGAGAAATCTACTCCCCGGCATATCTGCCAGGATATACTTGATGTATTTCATTGCATCCAGGCCGTTGGCTTTGGCTGTTTCTACCAGGGTGTAGATTCCCGCACTTGCGGCAGCACCCTTCGGACTTCCGGCAAACAGCCAGTTCTTCCGGCCGATCACAAAGGGGCGGATACAGTTCTCCGCAAGGGAATTGCTGATGGAGCAGTTTCCATCCCCAAGATAGTTGAAGAACTCCTGCCGGTTGTTCAGGGCATACTGCAAAGCGGTATGGAGCTTCGACTTTGGCAATTCCCCGGCAGAGCTTATCTCTGCCCACGACCAGAAAGCCTCGAGAAGCGGCTTCTCGCGGTCAAGTCGTTCTTTTTTCTTTTGTTCCGGGGGAAGGCCGTCCAGTTCCTTTTCTATCTCAAACAGTTTATTCAGACGAATGACTGCTTCCGCAGGTTTTGAGGCTTCCGGGCCATGGATGTCTTTTGGCAGCGCGTCCACAAAAGCGCGGCGCAGATGTGTGTAACACAGACATCTCGTAACCCCTTTCACCCCATTATACCCGGAATAAGCATCCGTATGGATATATCCGGTATAGCCTTTTAAAAATGTTTCCGGATATTTCCCACCCCTCCCCGGCTGGTACTCAAAATACCGGACCGGCCGTTTGCTGTCCCTGGTGCTGCAGTACACCCACATATAGGAATCCGAAGTGTTCTTCCTCCCTGGTTCCTTCAGCACCTGCACGTGGGTCTCGTCGATATGCAGATATCCCTGCTTTAGAAGTTCCCGTCTGAGATGGGAGACCACATGGGAAAGCCAGTCCCGGCAGACGGCCAGGAGCCAGTTTGACATCGTTGCCCTGCTTAAAGACAGCCCCATGGCTTCCCATTCCTTTTCCTGACGGTATAAGGGGATGCCCAGTTCAAACTTCTGATGGACAAGCCATGCGATCGTGGAAGCAGATGCAAGGGAGTGCATGACCGGAGGATGGGGCACCGGGGATTTCTCCATATAAGGCGTCCCGTTTTTGCGGCATGCCCTGCATTCATAGGTTTCCCGGTAATGGTCAACCACTTTGAGGCTGGCAGGGATGAACTGTACCTCGGTACGCACAAACTCCTCACCAACTTTTACCATGGTACCTCCGCATCTCTCACAGATCTGTTCACTTTCATCGATCGTGTGGAGCACTTTGCTGCGGGGAATGTCTTTTATCAGTTTTTCCCGCTGGCCGGCATATTTCCTTTTACGCAGATGTTTTTCGACCTCCACCAGATCCGGCTCATGGGCATCCGGCTCAGCACAGGATTCCATTTCATTAAAAAGAGACATCTGTCCCTCTATTTCAAGGGCAGACGTCTTCTCTGATTTTATTCCATAAAGTTTACGGGTAAGGAAATCAACCTGCTCCCTAAGGAGCCGGACCTGCTGTTCCAGTTCTTTGATCTGCTTTTGGTACTCCTGCTCTGTATCCTGCATGGGCTGAAAACCTTCCTGTTCTGATAAATTCATTATACCATAAAACAGCAGGATTTTCCAGCATTTACAAGGAATTCCCGGGGTTTTCAGGCTTCGGGGGAACCCAGCTGCGGACCGCTTTTGGCTGCTCCGGGTTCAGGCCCTCCAGCAGCCAGCGGAGCTGCTGGTGGGAGATCTGTCTGGCTTCTTCGCCCGTCCGCGGCCATTGGAGGCGGCCGTTTTCGTAGCGCTTATAGAACAGGCAGAAGCCGTCCCCTTCATAATGGACTGCCTTGATCCGGTCCGCCCGTTTCCCGCAGAAAAGGAACAGGGAATTGCTGTAAGGGTCAAGCTGAAAGCTGTACTGGATGATATCCACCAGACCGTCCAGCTGTTTTCTCATATCTGTGTACCCGGTGCGCAGATAGATCTTTTCCACCCGGGAGAGGTCACCTAACATGATCTCACCGCTTTCAGAATGGTCTCCAGCAACTCGCGGGGCGTATCTTCAAAGAGGTCAACAGTCACCGTACCGGCACGGAGTACTGCTGCAGGAGCGGCACAGGGATCCTGCCTGCCGTGAAGGGATACCTCCGTAAATTCCGGAGCCGCATCCGGAATCAACGCAGTCTGCTCCATGACCGGCCTGCATCCATGACTCTTTCGGGGCAGTTCTTCAAGCGCCAGTTTCCGGATCTTTGCGATCCAGTAGTAATAGCTTTTTAGGGAGATATGATGTTGTTCGCACCATGCCTGGTTTGTTAGACCGGAGGCTCTGCATTGCCGGATCACGTCCAGCCAGTACTGAAGTTTTACCTGTTTATCCGGAGTTAAAGCGGAAATGTCCATTGGTATTCTCCTTTATCTGGATTTAGAGTTTTGGGAGGGAACTCTAAAAACTCTAACCCCAAGTTTACAAGAGAACGCCAAATATTTCACTACACGTTCTTATTTGACGCTTACCATCAAGAACTCGAAAACTGGCTTAAACACCCTAATGACTAAAGCGTGGCTGGGGATTTGCATTTTATAGTTTAAAAAGGAGAAAGAACAATGAGAAGAAAGTTTTTAACGGTAGTATTCACAGCAATGATAGTATTTACAATGAGTATGACAGCACTGGCAGGACAGTGGACGAGTGATGGTAATGACTGGCGCTATGACAAAACTGGCACTGGAAATTTTGCGACGAGTGAATGGTTATGGATTGATGGAAATAATGACGGGATATCCGAATGTTATTGCTTTGATGGAACTTCTTTTATGTATGCAAGCACCACAACACCAGATGGCTATACCGTAGATGAAAATGGTGCATGGACAGTTGATGGTGTGGTGCAGACAAAAAATGCAGAAGCGCAGGCTACAGAAACACAATTCACTGAACAGATTAGTTCCGAAGTTCCAGATGTAGCCGGAACTTATGCGGGTAGTGGAATAATCTGTATCATTGCAAATGAAGGTAATAATAAATTTTGGGTAGAATGCGACCTTGGGAAAGACTATTTGCCGAGTTATGCCGGAAATGGTGTCTTTGCCAGTCCATATATGCGATATAGTTTCAGCGGTAATACACTCATTATTGAAGATTTATACGGTGGCGATACATATCAGCTTGTGAAGCGGTAGGATAGTTGCTAAAAAATGCGTCCAGTATTGGGCGCATTTTTTGTGTCTATCGTTCATCATCTGTTTGGACGTAATACAATTCTTCGACTTTATTTCTCATTCGTTCAAATGCCGCTGTATCATAATCAAATACATTTTTCCTTATGTATTCGTCAAATGTTATTGGAATTTCTTGATTTTGTACCTCTTCAAAATATTCCAATCGTTTGTGTGCATAATATAAGGCTTGTAAAAGTTCTTTGATTTCCGATTGGAAATTTTCCCATACGCCTAAATCCATGTAAACAGTAGATTTTTTACGAAAACGTGATTGCTTGATTTCCAATATGGGAGTAACGATATCTCCTTCGCAGAACCAACTATTGTATATGCGCTCCCGTTCATCTGATAGAACTTTTTGCACTAATATTTCTAATTTATCATCATCTATTATCATTTTTAATCTCCTTTGCTGTTATCGGTTATGCTCTCTGGTGTATGAAATCTTTTGGTGTGGAGGTTCTTCGCCAATGGCAATTTTTAAGGCTTGATTTATATGCCCAAGTATATTTGGATTTTTTTGTAAAGCAGTTGTAAGACCCTGCACGGATTGTTTTTCAAGTGTATTCAATGTCGATATTTCCGCTTGCTTTGCTTTGATTTCTTTATTTAAAATGTTGGCTTTGTGCTTGCTCTGATCTTTATGCTCTTTGCTGGAGCCGATTTCTCCACGCTCTAAACCGTAGTGGCTGGCAACTTCCTTATAAAATTTGTCTTGAAGTTTACGGTATGACTGCCGTCCGCCACGTTCAAACCAAAATTCAGTTCGATTGATTGATGGTGGTTCATCAACATAATCATAAATAATCTTCCCGTGGCTATCCCTTGCCCTTATGGCGTTTCCATTTGCATCACGGACGCATTTCCCGTCTTTATCTTTCTCGTAGACGCTCTTTCGCTTTTGTTTTCCAGTAATAATTGGAATAAAATCAACGTGCATATGTGGAGTGCTTTCGTCAAAATGAATTGTGGCTGAAATTATATTTTCTTTTCCGATATAACGATGGCAAAAGCGAAGGCTATCATTAAAATATTTTTTAATTCCGGTTGGAATGTCTCGGTTAGTCCAATTTTTAGCGGCATTTTTATCCCAACCTAGGTCTTTGAAAAATTCTGGACTGGCAGTTATCACCATCTGCTCCATAACATTTTGATTCTTCTTTACTGGAAGTTTGATTTCTAGTTGTTCAAGACGGCTTTTCCATGCTTGATATAGCGACTTGTTTTTCATTCCGTTGTTTAGATTGAGATGGCTTCTGCTCTCATCAATATCGCTGTTTTTATGAGTATATTTTTGGCGGTGTTCTTCCCAACCAATGTAGTTAATCGCTCCCGCTTTATAGGTTGCGACCCTTAGTATTTGACATACCATAGTGTTATCCCTCCATATCCTTAATATTGCTACAACGAGTTACATTACTAAGTATGTTAGAAGCATCTGCTAAGTTGTAGCAATAACTCACTACGGCTACAAGTAGCCTGCGTTCGGCGTGACTGGGGTGGTATTTATTGCACTGCACAACGGTGGTTGTTCTTTTCATTTTGATGTATCGAAGAATGATTTTGCCAAATACCAAAAAAAGTAGTCAAGGCGGAACAGATAAAACCGTTCCACCTCTTTCTATTCTGGTCGCTCTTGTTTATGTCAATGCTAAAATGAACGCCTGCGGCGGCATTGACAACACCCACATTTACGGGTAGAATAGAGATAGATTTTGTTAGTCAGTACGCTTAACACGTAGGCGCATAAAAATGCGTTGAAGGTCATTGGTCATGGCTAAGTGTTCCATGTACTGTACTTCCTTCCCGAAAAAAACGACTAGAAAGGTTAGACGTGGGAGCAAAATCAGAAGCCACCTACAATGTTCAGAATGAATGGAGAAGTAAGCTGTTTTTAACACCTCAAGATTTAATGCTCATAACTGATAGTAGTGAAAGCCTTATATATAAATATTTGGAAAATCCACCATTTCGGACGGAGCGTATCGGAGGAAAAAAAATAGTGATTTTTGCCAATTCATTTTGGAAGTGGTATGATGGCGAATAATCGGGAAAGGGTGAGGAAACACCTTTTCCCATCTAAAGAGTGGTATGATTTTGTGTCTTTTCCTCTTGGTAGTATCGGACTCCCATACTACCGCATATACTACCGAAAGTTACACGGCTAGAAAAATATAAAAGGGAAAGAAAAGGTAAGATGTGGAAAATTCCTAGAGATAACAAGGTGAAAAAGGGTGTAAAATGTTAAAAGCGGTTAGACATGACATAGCTTATGCGATACCGGTTTAAGGTGTAAGACGGGGCGATGACAATGAAGGAAAAACTATATGAAATACCAATGAATGACGCGATGGATGCGGATGACGAATGTCCATTCTGTTACGTGGAACGGAAAACGGAGCAGGAGTTAATGGACTTTGTCCTGGGTTCCTGTGCCTCGTATATGGAGAGCGATACGAGGGAAGCGACGGACAAGGCGGGATTCTGCCGGGTCCATCAGAAGAAGATGTTTGATTATGGCAATGCACTGGGGAACGGATGGATTTTAAAGACGTATTATAAGAAGCTGATTCAGGAGATGAAGTCCGAGTTTAAGGATTACACCCCTGGAAAGACCTCGGTGATGGACCGGATCACGGGAAAGGCCGGCAAACGGGAAGGCGGAAATCCCATTGAGAAATGGGTGAACGAAAAGGAGCGGACCTGTTATATCTGCGACCGTTTTCATGAGGTCTATGAGCGATATATCGCCACATTTTTTCATCTGTACAAAAAGGACGCGGCCTTCCGGGAAAAGGTTAAGAACGGAAAGGGCGTCTGCCTCCACCATTTTGCCGAGCTGTGCGCAGGGGCGGACCGGTATTTAAACGACGCCGAACGCAGGGACTTTTATCCCATGATCTTTGATGTGATGCAGCGCAACATGGAGCGCCTGTCCGCGGATGTGGACTGGTTTATTGAAAAATACGATTACTTAAACCGTGATGCAGACTGGAAGCAGTCCAAGGATGCCATTCAGCGGGGCATGCAGAAGATCCGCGGCGGATATCCGGCGGATCCGGTTTACCGGATGAAATAGGATATCGGATGTGCCGAACAGGAAATAGAGTATGCCAAATAGAATATAGAATCTGCTAACCGGAATTGGATCTATGTAACGGGGCGTTGTAGAACAGAGGAGTGACTATCTGTTTTACAACGCTCCATTTTTGTGCCTTAAAACAGAAAGGTGCCGTAAAATCACCAAAACCGGTAATTGGGCGATCCCCGATCCTAATAAGGAAGAAAGCCGGCGTCCGGTCAGAACGCCAACGCTGCGTTGAACCTGTCTTTTCTATACGGATCGTAAAAACCGTCGCTGATATCCCAGCCCTCGAATTCCTCCGGAGCGAACAGCAAATGCTCCGTTCTGTGGGACCGGATGGGAAGCTCTCCGATCAGTACACTCTTTTTTGCCACCCGTAACAGTTCCTCTGCAGCCCTCTGAGCGTATTCCTTATCATCAAAATAAAGAAATACACCGTAGCAGATGACCTTGTCAAAGGTCTTGTCTTTAAACGGCAGATTGGCGGCCTCGCCGACCAAAACCGGATTGTGCAGCAGCTCGATGTGGCGTCTGACGAGTGTAGGGGAATAGTCGATGCCCGTATAATCGCAGTCCAGATACTGGGCCAGCGCTCCGGCGCCGCATCCGACCTCCAGTACCTTATCTTCCTTCTGAATATCGAGGCGGCGGCTGATCTCAGCAGCCACCTCTTTCATGTCAACCTGAGTGCGCTCGTATCCGTCGAAGGCCAGAAGATCCTCTATGCCGCCCTCAGCCCTTCCCTTGCGCGTCCAGATCTGCTTCCAGGTTTCTTCTTCTGCGGGTATGATCTGCCCTGCCTCCGTTTGTATGATGGTGTGATCTGTCTCTGATTTCCTGCTGATGTTCTCCAATCCGTTCATGATTTGTCCTCCTTAAGGTGTGCCTTGGAATAAAAAATTTGTTCAAAAATATAATAATATATAAATTATTGAACATCCTAACAGCAAAAAAGCAGTTTGTCAATAGCATTTTACATTAAAATATTTTTACGCCTTTTTCTTTTCCTTCATTATCAGAAAGATACTGATACACATAGCCGCAAGCTGTGAAAACGGTACTGAGAACCATGTTCCGCCGATCCCCGTCATTTGCGGCAAAATGAGCAGCAGCAGGAACAGGATTATTACTTCCCCATAGATCATAATGTAGGCCTGCAGGTCTTTGTCCGTAGCGTAGAAGTAGGCTGTCGTCACCCTGGATATGCTGACAAATAAGTAACCGCTCAGGAATACAGGGAGAATATCGGCGACGCGCGCTGTAATCTGGGGAGAGGCCCCGAACAGCGCGGCCGCCTGTCCTCGAAGGAGAAACAGCACTCCCATACACAGGAGTGAGACCGCGGCGGCAAAGCTATACGCCAGGTTACGGAACTGCTTTGTACGGTCGTGACGGCCCTCACCGTAGGAGAGGCTGATCAGTGGCTGACAGCCGTCACTGACACCCTGAAGCAGGAGGATGATGATGGCGGAAATATAGCTGACCGGCGCATAGCAGGTGACGGCCGCCGCACCGCCTACCAGGGCCGCGCTTTTATTGATCAGGATCAGCGTGATATTAGGTGAAAATGTGAGTCCGAAGGGAGAAAGCCCTACCTTCAGAATCGTTTTGAAGAGAAAGATACCATCCTTTCCAAACCGGAGCAAAGGTTTCTTCTTTTTCGCAATGAAGAATGCCACGCACACCAGAAAGGTTACCGCCTGCCCAATAACCGTCGCAACGGCGGCTCCCATCATACCGAAGGGAAGATGCCATACGAACAGGTAATCGAGAAATATGTTCGTTAAAAAACCTGCGATCATAGCGGCCATGGCCGAAACCGCGCCTCCCATGTTGCGAATGAAGGGGACGAGCCCCGTTCCCAGAACCTGAAAAATGGCTCCAAAAGCAATATAAAGAATGTACTCCTGCGCCAGCTCCCCGATCGTGCCAGACGCTCCCAAAAAGCGGAGGATCACAGGGGCGCTTAACAGCAGAAGCGCAGATAAAAGAATTCCGGAAATGGTTAACATAATAAGAGACATACCGAAATACTGGCGGCCCCTTTTAGGATTTTCCGTGCCGGCGCTGATGGCGTACTGGATCGCGCCGCCCATGCCGATTCCGGTGCCGACGGCCTGTAAAAATGCTGTCAGCGGGTATGCAATATTGACTGCGGCCAGGGCGCTGTCGCCCAGGGCGTTGCCGACGAAAAAACCATCGGCGATGGCATAGACGCCCGACAGCGCAAAGGCCAGCATGGAGGGAATGACGTAGTGGAAAAATTCTTTATGCAGTTTCATTTAGTAACTCTCCTTAAATAGTTTGTTATAGAGCGCGGTGCTCTCTAACAGTGCTCTGGCATTCTCCTGGCCCATCTTTTGCCAGACGGACCTTTCATGGGCCTGAAGATCGGAAGCCGTGGCTTCCATAAATAACCGGCCCGCGTCAGTCAGCAGAATGACCCTGCCCCGCCGGTCTTCCTCCGAAGGCACAAGTGTAATCCAGGCGCGTCCTGCAAAGTTTTTCAGGATGGTGTTGACCGTCTGTTTTGGAAGCTGCCAGTGGGAGCAGATGTCTTTCTGAAAACACGGGCCGTCCGGCTCCATGATGGACAGGATAACCAGGAGTTCATAATAGGACAGACCGTGTTTTTTTGCCCATTCTTCGTACAGGGCGCTGGTTTCCCGCCAGAGTACAGTGTAGTGTTTTAGCTGTTCTGTCAGAATATCGTACATGATTGAGTTGACCTCCGTTTTTATTAAAATAGTCCGATTACGGACTAATAGTAACATGCAGGGAGAAATTTTGTCAAGGAAATATTTTGTGAATTTTTTTGTTTAGATGGCTCTGGTTTTGCTTGCCGGGCAAAGGTAAAACAGGGGATTTTTAGAGGTGAGGGATTTGTGTCTTGCGGTAGTTTCTTCTATGATATATAATGGGGCGGAAGAGGTGCTGTGAAATGGAAGGGATAATTTGAAGAGGAAGAGATAGGACGACAGGGAAGAAATACATAAAGTACTGCGATAATAGAAAGGATAGGGGGTATCGTCAATGCGTGAACTCGAAGTTCAGCTTTCAAAAAAGGATATTCTGCGCATGATGTCGGATATGAGGCTTAAGAAGGACGGGATGAAGGAGTCAAAGATCCAGGCTGTCATGCTTATCATTGCCGGAATATCCCTGATCTACACCGTGGGTGTTGTGCTGATCGGCGGTCATGCCCCATCCATTCTCTGGTGGATAACCGATCTGTGTGCCGGAATCGGGCTGTGGCTTGGCTTTGCCGTGATGATTACGGTTCTTATCAAAACGGTTCAATACTTCAGAATCATAAAAGGTCCGCTTATGCACCGGCAGCTGGTACGGTTTGGAGAACATCGGATTGAGATGTGTACGGAGGAAGGCGTAAGCTGTTATCCTTACGCCTCCATTTTATATGCGGAAAAGACGAAGCATCAGATCATGGTTTATATGAAGCGGATTGGGACGGTAAAGACTCTGCTGACACTTCCGGATTCCGCATTTACCAGCGAAGCCGAAATGGACTTCTGCCTCGCCTTTCTGCAGGAAAAGCAGCAGCAGGAGGCCTTTATGGATCCTCTGGACCAGCAGGCGGAGATCATATGTCCGGAAGAACAGGTATATACCTTTGCATTTATTCAGGAGGAGGCAGAATGGCTGGCTGTGCTGACTGCAGGCAAGTATTATATGATGCGGACGAGGTATGCGCTAAAAATTCCAGAAAGCATGACTGTGATACTGTCGTTGTTTCTGCTTACCGGCGTTGGAATTTTATCATTTATGCGGAACAGAGATCTGGTGGCTGCCGCGGTCTATGGTATTTCTGTTATTCTGTTTATTGGTATGGCATATTGGATGTTCTGCAGCAGAAAATGGATTTACCGCGGCGTAAAACGAGCTTTAAAACACGGAAAAACGGTACCGGACAGGACTGGCCGCCAGGTGATTTCCTTCGACCGGTCGGGAATCAGCCTCTGTACGGATTCGGAACAGTGGAACCTGACTTATCCCACGATTTACAAGGTGGTGGAGAGCAAAAAAGAAGTGTTTATTTTTACGAAAGGTCCGTATTTTTTGAATATTCCGGTTTGGGCATTTCAGACAGAGAGGGAAAAGCTGGAGGTCCTGAACTACTTAAGAGCGCGCGGAATTTGCGTGTTGCAGAAAAATATATAGTTGATATCTCATGGATATAAAGAAAACTCCTTGACATGAAAAAATATTTCTGTTATAGTTTAAACTTGTGAAACGAGAGGATGAAGGTCTGAAACGTATACCTGACACCTCTCGTTTTCTTTGCGAAAAGTGTGTGTGCGGCCGTCGGCAACAGGTGAACCCGGCAGGCCTAGAAAGGACTTATTTATTTATGGAGACATTGAGATTTGATGAATTACAGCTAGACGAAAGAATTCTGCGGGCAGTTGCGGACATGGGATTTGAGGAGGCTTCGCCGATTCAGGCGCAGGCAATTCCGGTACAGATGGAGGGCAGGGACATTATTGGCCAGGCTCAGACAGGAACCGGTAAGACGGCCGCATTTGGTATTCCGCTGTTACAGAAAGTGGATCCGAAATCCAAGAAACTCCAGGCGATCGCCCTGTGTCCCACCAGAGAGCTTGCAATTCAGGTGGCTGACGAAATCCGTAGATTAGCAAAATATATGCACGGTGTCAAGGTTCTTCCGATTTATGGCGGCCAGGACATTGTAAAACAGATTCGTTCCTTAAAGGATGGTACCCAGATTATTATCGGTACACCGGGCCGTGTGATGGATCATATGCGCCGCAAGACGGTGAAATTTGACCATATTCAAACCGTAGTTATGGATGAGGCTGACGAGATGCTGAACATGGGCTTCTTAGAGGATATGGAGACCATTTTAAGCCAGCTTCCGGAGGAGCGCCAGACTGTGATGTTTTCCGCTACCATGCCTCAGGCGATTGCGGACATTGCGCACAAGTTCCAGAAGGAACCGGTGACTGTGAAGGTGGTTAAGAAAGAACTGACTGTTCCGAAGGTAACCCAGTATTATTATGAAGTAAAGCCGAAGACAAAGGTAGAGGTTATGTGCCGTCTGTTAGATATGTACGCACCAAAGCTTTCCGTTGTGTTCTGTAATACGAAGAAGGGTGTGGACGAACTGGTACAGGCACTTCAGGGACGTGGCTATTTCGCG
Source organism: Hungatella sp. (assembly GCF_046966825.1). Classification (NCBI taxonomy): domain Bacteria; kingdom Bacillati; phylum Bacillota; class Clostridia; order Lachnospirales; family Lachnospiraceae; genus Hungatella; species Hungatella sp. The sequence continues at coordinate 59,750 of NZ_JBKVCZ010000025.1, forward strand.
GAAGGTCTGCACGGTGATTTGAAGCAGATTCAGCGTGACCGCGTTATGAACAGTTTCCGCAACGGCAGAACCGATATTCTGGTTGCTACCGATGTGGCGGCTCGCGGAATCGACGTAGATGACGTAGAAGCCGTATTTAACTACGATCTTCCGCAGGATGACGAGTACTACGTACACCGGATCGGCCGTACCGGTCGTGCTGGCCGCGAGGGTATTGCATTCAGCTTTGTGGTAGGAAAAGAAGTTTATAAGCTTCGCGATATTCAGCGTTACTGCAAGACCAAGATCATTCCTCAGGCGATTCCTTCCCTGAATGACGTGACCGGCATTAAAGTCGATAAGATTTTAGAGAATGTGGCGGACACCATCGAAGAATCCGATTTAAGCGAAATGATCAATATTCTTGAAAAGAAGCTTCTGGAAGAAGATTATACTTCCCTGGATCTGGCAGCTGCGCTGTTAAAGATGATGATGGGCGAAGAGAGTGAGGATATTGTTGACACAAGAGAACCACGCTCTCTCGATGATTTAGACAGCTATTACAGCGGAGGAAGCCGTAATGGTAACGGACGCGGAAGAGGCAGAAACAGCGGCGGCCGTGACAGCCGGTATGACAGCGGCCGTGAAGATATGGCCCGTCTGTTCATCAACATCGGAAAGAACCAGAACGTGAAGCCGGGGGACATCCTGGGAGCCATCGCAGGCGAATCAGGCATGCCGGGTAAAATGGTCGGAAGCATTGATATGTATGACAAGTATACATTTGTAGAAGTGCCGAGAGAAAACGCCGATGCAGTGTTAAATGCCATGAAGGATGTAAAGATCAAGGGCAAGAATATTCATATGGAAAAGGCGAACGGCGGCAAGAGCAAATAAGAAGCCGGGCGAATTGGCGGCAGTAGGCCGGTGAAGTCTGGCTGGCGGATAGATAGAGCAGTTGATGAAGAACTGATAATTAGAATTGTAAGAGACGGTTGTGTAAGGGCGTAATGAAATGCGCTCGTATACAGCCGTTTTTGATATGAATCAGTGGTTTGGAGGTCTGATTTGGAGGACTGATCTGGAAGAATGATGATGCTGTGTAATTTCGATATTTGGCAGGGACGGAGATATTTCTTGCGTATTGAAAGGAAAGAGGATAGAATAAAACTTAGCTAAAAGAAATTCATATATGCTGGAATTAAATCGAATCGTATAGAAGAATCGGGGAGAACGATTAATATGGAATGGAAAAAGAATGACAGGATTCAGGTGTCAATAGAGGATATGGGAGATACAGGTGAAGGAATCGGCAAGACCGATGGTTACACCTGGTTTGTGAAGGATGCAGTGATTGGAGACGAGGTGGAAGCCAAGGTAATGAAGACAAAAAAGTCTTATGGCTTTGCCCGCTTAGAGAAGATTATCAATGCGTCGCCAAACCGTGTGACGCCGCGGTGCCCGGTGGCCCGCCAGTGCGGCGGCTGTCAGCTCCAGGCAATGGACTACAAAGAACAGTTAGTTTACAAAGAACGGAAAATCTATAATAATATTACACGAATCGGCGGATTTGATGAGGTTCCGATGCTGCCCATCATGGGAATGGACGAGCCATGGAGATACCGCAATAAGGCACAGTTTCCCTGGGGACTTGATAAGGACGGTAAGATTATAACCGGATTTTATGCAGGCCGTACCCATGCCATCATTGAAAACGGGGATTGCCTGCTGGGGATTGAGGAAAACAGAGAGATACTGAAAATTATCAAAAATCATCTGGAACGCTTCCATATAAGACCATACGATGAGGCATCCCATTCCGGCTTAATCCGCCATACCCTGATTCGAAAGGGGTTTCATACCGGCGAACTGATGGTATGTCAGGTGATCAATGGAAAAAGCCTGCCCCATCAGGATGAACTGACAGAGCAGCTGTTAAAGATACCGGGAATGACGAGTATTTCGATTAACATAAATCGTGATCAGACAAATGTGATACTTGGAAATGAAGTCATCAACCTTTATGGGCCGGGGTATATTACGGATTTGATTGGCGGCGTGAAATACCGCATTTCCCCGCTGTCATTTTACCAGGTAAATCCGGTGCAGACGGAGAAACTCTACTCCACAGCCCTGGAATATGCGGGACTGACCGGCGGAGAAACCGTGTGGGATTTATATTGTGGGATCGGTACCATATCATTATTTCTTGCACAGAAGGCGAAGAAGGTGTATGGCGTGGAGATCGTGCCGCAGGCCATCGATGATGCCCGGGAGAATGCCAGGATTAATGGGATAGAGAACGTGGAGTTCTTCGTCGGAAAAGCGGAGGAGGTACTGCCTCGGGAATATGAGAAGAACCAGGTATATGCCGATGTGATCGTCGTGGACCCGCCGAGAAAAGGCTGTGATGAGGTCTGCCTGGATACGATCGTGAAGATGGGACCGAAGCGGGTGGTCTATGTCAGCTGTGACTCGGCTACGCTCGCGCGGGATATGAAGTATCTGGCGGAGAGAGGGTATGAGGTGGTGAAGGTGAGAGGGTGTGATATGTTTCCGCATTCGGGGCATGTGGAAACAGTTTGCTTGTTGGAACTGAGCATGTTTCCTGTTACCGTGGCGGGGGAAGGAAAATGAATGTTTTAGTTAAAGTGTAGAAAGTAATATAATTCCGATGTATTTGGTTTTGTTTTGATATAATACGGGGATAGTATTTATATAGTTACATTAGATAAAAATAGAAGTCAATTGATGTTTGAATGTGGTTGAAGAAAGTGGTATTAATAATATGAGTAATTACATCAGAAAAACGCCAAGGAAAGAACAGAATTCCGATAAAAATTGGAGTAAAAAAGAAGATGAGTTCTTAATAGAAAACTATCACACTCTTGGTTCTAAAGCTGTAGCTGAATTATTACACCGTGTTCCGGCAGCATGTCGAAATCGAGCATATCACTTAAACATAACCCGGGTTTTAGGCTGGTCTTTGGAGGAAGAGCAGATTCTCGTGCAAAACTACGCGAACAAAGGTGCTGGCTGGGTAGCCAAACAACTGGGGCGCTCCAAAAGCTGTTGCATTGCCCGGGCAGGGAAACTGGGTATAAAGCGGGATTACCATTGGACAAAAACACAAACGGATTATCTGAAGAAATATTATCCTATGGTAGGCGCGGTGGGTGTTGCTTCTTTTTTGAATCGTTCGCCTAACACTTGTCAGGTAAAGGCATCAAGTCTTGGCATTCAGTATGTTGATCAGTTGAAATGGAGTAAGGAAGATGAGCAGTTACTAACGGAGCATTACCCTAGGGAAGGGGTAATCGCAGTGGCAAAACTTATTGGTAAGTCAGAGTCCGCTTGCCGCAGTCATGCAGCTACAATGGGATTGATTTTTGATAATTCATGGACGAAAGAGGAAGAGAATATTATAAAAGAATACTATCCAAGGTTTGGCCCTTCTGGTATTTCAGTACTTTTAAATCGCACCCACAGCGCCTGTGTAAGCCGGGCCAGTAAGCTTGGTATTATCTTTGAAAATACATTAAAATGGACGAAGGAGGAAACAGGCATCCTTCGGCAGTATTATCCGTTAGAAGGAGCTAAAGTGGCTGAGCGTATCAATGGGAGAAGTGCAAGTGCTTGTATGAACTGTGCAGGTCGCCTTGGTATTAGTTATAAGCAAACAGAATCTATGGGGGTTCATGTAATAAAAAAGTTTCTGGACTACAAAGGAATTCGATATCAGCAGGAAGTTGTCTTTGAAAATTGCAAATATAAAAACAAACTGCGGTTTGATTTTGCCATCTTCCTGGCGGAACAGGATTTCCCTGATAAGCCTACGGGATTAATAGAATTTGACGGTCTGCAACATTTTAGACCAGTACATTTCTTTGATTTTCAGGAATATAAGTATGAGTCGGCGCTGCAGAATCTAAGACTGCGAGATGAAATTAAAAATAATTTTTGTCAACAATTTTGCATCCCGTTGTTGCGTATTCGTTATAATCAAGGAGAACAAATTAATGAAATACTATCCGACTTTATTGCTCATGTGGAAACGTATCTTATCTCTTTTAATCCTTTTTTATCAAATGAAGAGTATTATGAAGGAGATGAGGATGCGAGCACCGCGATAGTCCAACACGAAAATGCTAAGAATATATCTAAATTGCAAACCAAAGGTGCATATTACAGTTTTAGATGGACAAAAGATGAGTGTACATTTTTGAGGGATAATTATTCATATAAAGATGCCATGTGGATTGCAAATCGTTTAGGAAGGACTTGTAGTGCATGTGAGAATAAAGCTCGTAAGTTAAAATTGAAACGGAGAAGTCCAAACTGCTATCATCATCGTTGCGCTTGGAGTGTAGTTGAAGATAATTTATTAAAAGTGTATTATGAGGAGAAAGGTGCTCAGTGGGTTGCTGATCAAATTGGGCGTACTGTCAGCGCTTGTCAACATCGTGCCAGTAGAATGCAGGTTAAAAAGAAAAAGCACTTTACACGTTGGACTAAGGAAGAAGACGATATCTTAATAAAATTCCATAAAAAGAAAACACATCAGGATATAGCACAAGTGCTGATGCGCACAAAACAAGCTTGCGATAATCGGGTGAGGATACTTAAAATAAAAAAGAAAATAAGTTAGAAGTTTTGAGAAGGGAATGATAAGATTGAGAGAGCCCTAAAGTCCCCTTACCCAACATCAACCCCATGAAACCCCAGAAAATTCCGCGCCGCCCGAGACAGCGGATACTCCTTATTAACAATAAATGCGCTGGTAATAAACAGATTGTCATCAGAAAAATGTTTCACTGCCAAATCCTTAATATGCTGAAAGTCGGCGGTTGTCAGTGAGGCCAGCGCGACGGTGCCGAAGGATCTGGACCACTCGATGGCGGTCGCGTTGGATGAGGTAATGATAGAGATATTCGGCGCAAGCAGGCGGTGGCCAAAGGAAGATCGGACCAGGTCCAGGCAGTCAAAGGGAACCGCCAGCGGGTAATCTGCCAGTTGAGCGATATCGAGAATATCACCATTTTGCATCAGACGATGATCCGGTTTACAGATAGCGACGATCTCCTCTTTTTCATAGGGGTAGAC